>NZ_JBFUFQ010000077.1:0-25858 GCF_056403355.1 Rhizobacter sp. P2_H3
TCCGAGCGCGCCACCGCCAGCAGCTGCTGCACCATCCGCTCCGAGCGGATCACGCCCTGCTCCAGCTCGTCCAGCGCATCCTCGCGCGCGGCCGGGCTGTCCGAGCGCCGCAGCAGGTGCACCTGCAAGCGCAGCGCCGTCACCGGTGTCCGCAGCTCGTGGGCCGCATCGGCCAGGAACCGGCGCTGCGCCGAGAATGCTTCCGACAGCCGCCCGAGCAGGTCGTTGATCGACAGCACCAGCGGCTTGATCTCGCGCGGCACGCCGTCGGTGGCGATTGGCAGCATCGAGCGCGCGCTGCGCGCCGCCACGTCGCGCGCCGTGTCGCCGAGCGGCTGCAGCCCGCGCCGCAGGCCGAACACCAACAGCCCGCCGACCACGACGACCAGCACCAGCATCGGCGGGAACACCTTCGCACCCGACTCGGCCGCCATCTGGTGCCGCTGCGAGACGCGCTGCGCCGCCTGCGCGACGCCGTCGGCGGCCACGCTCGAGTAGACGATCCAGGCCTCGCCATCGACATCGAGCCGCGCCAGGCCCTCGGTGCGCGAGAACGGCAGCTTCACGCGCGGGTCCGAGGCGTAGACGCGCTCGCCGTCGGCGGTCCAGGTCAGCGTGACGATCTCGACGTCCTCGGGCGTGTCGTCGCGCTCGGGCAGCGCCAGGGCGTCGTGGCGGCCCGCGTTGTAGGCGGCACGGTGGTAGCGTGCCACCGACTGCGCGACGTTCTTCAGGTCGGCGTCGAACACCTCGTTCATCTCGTCCAGCGTGACCACGTAGGTGACGATGGCGACCAGCAGGCCGCCAAGCGCGAGCGCCCCCATCAGCCAGGCCAGCAGGTAGCGTTCGATCAAGCGCATCAGTCTTGCGTCACCCGGTAGCCGACGCCGCGGATGTTCTTGATCACCGCGGCACCGAGCTTCTTGCGCAGGTTGTGCAGGTGCACCTCGATCGCGTTGCTGATGACCTCTTCCCCCCAACCGTAGACGGCCTCTTCCAGGCGTTCGCGCGACAGCACGACACCGGGCCGACGCATCAGCGCCTCGAGCACCGCGAACTCCAGTGGCGACAGCTCCACCTCCACGCCTGCCTGCATCACCTGGCGGCGCAGTGGGTCCAGCATCAGCGAGCCGACCTTCAGGAAGGGCGTGCCGCTGCCCATATGGCGGCGCACCAGCGCGCGCATGCGCGCCACCAGTTCGTCGAGGTCGAAGGGCTTCAGCAGGTAGTCGTCGGCGCCGGCCTCCAGCCCGTCGATGCGATCGCGCACCGTGTCGCGCGCGGAGGCGATCAGGATCGGAACCGAGTTGTGCGCGTTGCGCAGCGTGTGCAGCACCGCCATGCCGTCCTTTTTCGGCAGGCCCAGGTCGAGGATCGCGGCGTCGTAGACGCGATTGCCCAGCGCCAGTTCGCCGGAGCGTCCGTCAGTAACCCAGTCGACAGCAAAACCCGCATCGACCAGGCCGCGGTGCACCGCCTTGCCGACCATCGCATCGTCTTCGATCAACAGGACTCTCATGCAGTCATCCCACGCAAGCGTGCTCGCAGGTGCCGGGCGCATCGATCATAGGACTCCATCACCCGCGTGGCGAGTGGTGCCAGCGGGCGCCGCAGCCCCCACGCGGCCAGCGCGCCCGCCAGCGCCACCGGCAGCGCGGCCAGGATGTCGTATGGGAAGTTCACGCCGACGTAGACGCGCCCCAGGCCGAGCAGCAAGCCAGCGGCCAGCAGCGGAAAGCACAGCACCGACAGGCGCTGCGTCCACAGCGCGGCCAGCCCCAGCGCCCACACCACCGTGACCTGGTCGCTGGGCAGGCCGGAGTCACCGGCGTGGGCGAGGTAGTGGTGGCCGAGCCGCAGCGCGGAGGGTCGTGGGTGCGGCCACGCATGGCGCACGAGCTCGGCGATCGCCACCGCGCAGATGGTCGCCACGATCAAGTGCAGCATCTCGCGCCGCGTGTCGTGGCTCGTACGCAGCCACAGGATGCCGAGCGCCGGCGGCAGCAGCCAGATGAGCCAGCGCGCGACGAGCAAGGCCAGCAGCAGGCGTGTCGGATGCAGCTCGGCCGGTGCGTTGATCAGCTCGAAGAGGTGGAAGTTGTCCATGAGGGGCGGCCATGCTGCGCTTCCTGGCCTTAGAGGTCACTTAAGCACTCAGAAGCCGGCGGCCTCAGAAGCTGCGCTTGGCTTCGACGATGAACTGCACCTTCTTGATGGATTTGTCGCCGTCCATCGGGAAGGCTGCGTCCACGTGCACCACGGTGCCCAGGCCCGAGCGGCTGTTGCCCAAGCGCAGCCCGACGCCGGCGTCGCGCAGCAGCCCCTGGGCCGAGTCGCCCGGCCGCACGCCGTCCCAGGTTCGGCCCATGTCGTAGAACACTGCGCCGCCGACGTGGAACAGCCGGAACGGGAACCAGTCGGAATAGGCCCGCTGCTCGATGGTGGCCAGCCAGCGGCCGCTGCCGCTCTGGTAGCGCAGCGGGTAACCGCGCAGCCCGGTGTCGCCGCCGAGCGTGATCTGCTGGTCGGGGTCGAGCCGCACGCCGCGGTCGATGCTGACGCCGGCAAACAGCGAGCGCTGCGTCGACTGCCGCAGGTACCAGCGGCCCGACAGCTTGAACAGGCTGCCGCTGAGTCCTTCGCGCTCGACGCGGCCTTCGGCCGTGCCGGCCAGCAGCCACGTCTGCGACGGACTCGGCATCCAGCCTTTCGAGAAGCCGGCATCGAACACGCCGGCCGTGCGGTCGGAGCCCAACCGGCTGGAGGCCGCGCCGAGCCGGCCGCGCACGTTCCAGCCCAGCGCGATGTCCTCGGTCTTGCCGATCTGGTCCTGGTTGTGCGTGGCGATGAACTGGTCCTCGATCCAGCCGAAGCCGATCCACGGATACAGCAGGCGCCGCCCGTCCGGCGCGACACTGGCGCTGCCTTGTGCAGCCAGCGCGGTGTAGCGCTGCTCGTCGAAGGTGAGGCCGGCGGTCCAGCGCAGCACAGCACCGTCGTGCAGGCCGTCGGACCAGCCGGTGTAGGCCGTTGCGTGCCGGGCGGCCACGTCGTACTGGTTGACGACCTGGCCTTGCGAGTACACCGAGTCGATGCGGCGCTCGTTGCTGAGCGACAGTCCGCCGGCGCTCCGTGTGTCGAGCGCATAGAACGGCTTCTCCAGCGCCAGCTTCTGCGCGCGCCCGTCGCTGTTGTCGTCGTACTCGCCCGTCAGCGTCCAGCGGCTGCCGAGCAACTGATTGTCCTGGTAGGTCAGCGCTTTCGACCTGCGGTCGACGCCGGAGTGGATGTCCAGCCCGAGCTGCTTGCCGCGGCCCAGCAGGTTGGTCTCCTGGATGCCGACGCTGCTGCTGTTGCGCCCGCCCTTGCGGCCGAACGACACGCCGGGCTTCAGCGTCCACACGTCCTGCGTGGCCACCACGATGTCGACCACGCCGTCGTGAACTGCMTCGACGCGGATCGCCGCATCGCGCAGGTAGCCGTTGGCGCGCAGCGTGCGCTCCGATTCGCGCAGCAGCCGCGCGCTGTAGCGYTCGCCGGGCTTGAACAGCAGCTGCTGCTCGATGGTCTCGCGCCGSGTCTGGATGTGCAGCCAGTTCGCGAGGCGGAACRCGGCGTTGTCTTCTTCGTCGAGCCGSGTRTCGAAGATGTCGAGGTTGTCGATGCGGATCTCGCCGATGACTGCGCCGGATTGCTCCAGGCTTTCGTCGGAGGGCAGCTCGGCGGCGGCGGGCGCCACGGGGTCGTCGTCGGCACGCACGGCCAACGGGCACAGTGCGCCGCAGGCGATCAGCGCAGCAAGGAGTCTGATGTTCGGCATGCCTGCACTGTGCAAAGGCGAGGGTTAGTCGATCCTTAAGACGCAGCGGCCAGTCCCCCGGGTCGTGGGGGATCGCACGGAATGCGGCATGCGCTAAGTCGCCATTAAGTGCGCAGCCGGCACAGTGAACCCATGAGTCGAACCCATTGGATCGCGACGCTGGCGTCGCTCGCGCTGCTGAGCGGCGCCGCCTTCGCGTTGTGGATGTCCACGCAGGTCGCGTCGAGCGCCGCCACGAAGCCTGTGTCCTCGAAGCCGCCGCTGGTGACGGTGCTGCGCGCCCGCCTGGTCGATGTGCCGGTGCGCCTGGCCGTGCAGGGCCACCTGGTCGCCCTCAACCAGGTCGACGTGCGGCCGCAGGTCAATGGCAGCGTGCGAGCGGTGCACTTCCGCGAGGGCGACGACGTGACCGCCGGCCAGCTGCTGTTCACGCTGGATGCGAGCGATGCCGGCGTGCAGCTCGACCGCGCCAACGCGCAGGTGGCGCAACTCACCGCGCAGCTCGGCGATGCGCAGCGTGAGCTGGCACGCGCCCGGCAGCTCGCGCAGGACAACTTCATTTCGCCGAGCGCGGTCGAGGCCGCCGCCGGCAAGCTGGCCGCGCTCGAAGCGCAGCACCGCGCGGGGCTGGCCGACGTCGCGAGCGCGCGCGTGGCCGTGGAGCGCACCCGCATCACCGCGCCGATCAGCGCGCGCAGCGGTCAGTTGTCGGTGCACCCGGGCAGCCTCGCGCAGACCGCGTCCGCGAGCCCGCTGGTCACGCTGCTGCAGTTCGATCCGATCGGCGTGGCCTTCACGGTGCCCGAGGCCGACCTGCGGCGCATCCTGCAGGCCACGCAATCGCTGAAGGACGTGCGCGCGGTCGCGCCGCAGCTGGACCTCGGCAACGGCACGCACGTGGCCGGCACGCTGGTCTTCGTCAACAACCTGGCCGACACCGCCACCGGCACCGTCGACCTGAAGGCCTCGTTCCCGAATGCGCAGCGCAGCTTGTGGCCCGGCGGCTTCGCGAGGCTGGAGATGGACGCAGGCACCGACCAGGGCGTGGCGCTGCTGCCGCCGCAGGCCGTGCAGAACGGGCCGTCCGGCGCCTTCGTCTACCTGCTCGACGCCGCGGACCGCGTGGCGCTGAGGCCGGTGTCGCTGTTGCGCGTGCAGGACGATCGCGCGGTGGTGCGCGGGCTGGCCGACGGCGACCGCATCGTCGTCGAAGGCGCCCGCAACCTGCGCGAAGGCGTGCAGGCGCAGGTGGGCACCGTGTCGGCACCGGGGTTGCCGTCATGAACGTCGCGGCCTTCTGCCTGCAGCGCCCGATCGCGACGATGCTGTTCTGGATCGCCGTCGTGGTGGCCGGCGCGGCGAGCTGGCTGCAGCTGCCGATCTCGGCGCTGCCGCGGCACGACACGCCGACCATCCAGGTCAGCGCCAACCTGCCCGGTTCGAGCCCCGAGAACATCGCGAGCTCGGTGGCCACGCCGCTCGAGAAGCAGTTCTCCGCGATCCCCGGCCTGCTCGCCAGCAGCTCGACCAGCATCCAGGGCGAGACCAAGATAACGCTCGAGTTCGATCCGTCGCGCGACATCGACGCGGCTGCCGCCGACGTGCAGGCCGCGCTGTTCCGCGCCGCGCGCTCGCTGCCGCCCGAGCTGCCGACGCCGCCGTCGTACGTCAAGGTCAACCCGGCCGATGCGCCCGTGATCCTGGTCGCGCTCAGCTCGAGCGCGATGCCGCTGAGCACGCTGAACGCCTTCAGCGACAACCTGGTCGTGCCGACGCTGGCCTCGATCAAGGGCGTCGCGCAGGTGCAGGTGAGCGGCCAGAAGCGCTACGCGGTGCGCGTCGAGGTCGACCCTCAGCGCCTGGCGGCCGTCGACCTGACGCTGGCCGAGCTCGCGAATGCCTTGCGCGCGGCCAACTCCAATGCGCCGATCGGCCAGCTCGACAGCCCGCGCCAGATGATGACGCTGCAGATCGACGGCGGCCTGATGAACGCGGCCGATTTCGCGCGCGTGGTGATCGCCAACCGCCAGGGCAGGGCGCTGCGTTTGTCGGACGTGGCCGAGGTGCTGGACAGCATCGAGAACGTGCAGAACACCAGCGAGGTCAACGGCCGCGCATCGATCCTGCTGAACGTGCGGCGCCAGCCCGACGCCAACACGGTGGAGACCGTCGACGCGATCCGCGCCGCGTTGCCGCGCCTGCAGTCGCGCCTGCCGACCAGCGTCACGCTGCAGGCCTTGAGCGACCGCTCCACCTCCATCCGCCAGGCGCTGCACGACGTCAACGTCACGCTGGTCGTCACCATCGCGCTGGTGGTGCTGGTGATGCTGGCGTTCCTGCGCCGGCTCGGCGCGGTGGCGATCCCGGCCATCACGATCCCGGTCTCGCTGTTCGCCACCTTCGGCGCGATGCTGGCGCTGGGCCTGAGCCTGGACAACATCTCGCTGATGGGGCTGACCATCGCCGTCGGGCTGGTGGTCGACGATGCCATCGTGGTGCTGGAGAGCATCAGCCGCCACATCGACGACGGCATGGCGCCGGCGCAGGCGGCGCTGCGCGGCGCCACCGAGGTCGGCTTCACGGTGATGTCGATCTCGGTCTCGCTGGTGGCGGTGTTCATTCCGATCTTCTTCATGCCGGGCACGGTGGGGCGGCTGTTCCACGAGTTCGCGGTGGTGCTGAGCGTGTCGGTGCTGGTGTCGGTCGCGGTCGCGCTGACGCTGATCCCGATGCTGGTGCCGCGGCTGGTCGGGCCGCATGCACCGCCCCCACCGCACACGCCCACCGCGCCGGGCCGCGCGGCCCGCCTGTTCGACCGCGGGTTCGACGCGATGCTCGCTGCCTACCTGCGCAGCCTGGCCTGGGCGCTGCGTCACCGGGCCCTGGTGCTGGCCGGCGGCGTGTTGACGATCGGGCTGACGGTGTGGCTCTACCAGAGTGCCGCGAAAGGCTTCTTCCCGCAGGAGGACATCGGCCAGCTCTCGGCCAACATCGACACCGCCGAGGACATGTCGTACGAAGGTCGGCTGGCCGTGCTGCGGCGCATCCAGGCGACGGTGATGGCCGACCCGGCGGTGGCCACGGTGGCCGCCAAGGTCGACCACGACACCACGGCGCTGGTGATCGAGCTGAAGGACAAGACCGAGCGCGGGCCGATGGCCGGGGTGATCCGGCGCCTGCGCGCCGACACCGCGTACCTGCCCGGCGTGCAGGTGCTGTTCAGCCCGGTGCAGAACCTGCGCGTCGGCGGGCGCAGCGCGAAGAGCACCTACCAGTACACGCTGCAGGCGGTCGGGCCGGCCGACCTCGGCCGCTGGGCCGAGTACCTGGCCGCCGAGATGGGCCGCTCCGCCGTGCTGGTCGGCGTGGCCAGCGACGACCAGAAGAACGGCATGCTCGCGCGGCTCGGTGTCGACCGCGACAAGGCCGCGCTGCTCGGCGTTGACATGGCGTCGCTGCGCAACACGCTGAACGCTGCGTACGGCAGCCGCCAGGTGTCGACCGTCTATGCCGCCGAGGACAGCTACCCGGTGATCATGGAGATCGCCGACCGGCAGCGCCGCACCGAGGCCGACATCCTGTCGCTGCAGGTGCGCGGTGCCGGGGCGACACTGATCCCGCTGGCTGCGTTTGCGCGCGTCGACCGCGCGAACGGCGCGCTGTCGGTCAGCCACCAGATGCAGTTGCCGGCGGTGACGCTGTCGTTCGACATGGCGCCCGGCCGCTCGCTGTCGGAGGCGCGCGCGGCCATCGACGCCGCGCGCACGCAGATCGGCATGCCCGACACCGTGGTCGGCAATTTCGCCGGGCAGGCGGCGCTGTTCGAGCAGTCGCAGGGCTCGCAGCTGTGGCTGATCCTGATCGCGGTGGCCACCATCTACGTGGTGCTCGGCATGCTGTACGAAAGCTGGATCCACCCGCTGACGATCCTGCTCGGCCTGCCGTCGGCGGGGCTGGGGGCGCTGCTGGCGATCCGCCTGTGCGGGCTGGAGCTGAGCTTCATCGCGATGATCGGCATCCTGCTGCTGATCGGCATCGTCAAGAAGAACGCGATCATGATGATCGACTTCGCGATCGAGGCGCGCCGCAGCGAGGGACTGGGCGCGCACGACGCGATCGTGCGGGCCTGCGAGCTGCGCTTCCGCCCGATCATGATGACGACGCTGTGCTCGCTGATGGGCGCGCTGCCGCTCGCGCTGGGCTGGGGCGCCGGCGGCGAGCTGCGCCAGCCGCTGGGCGTTTCGATCGTCGGCGGGCTGCTGTTCTCGCAGGTCGTGACGCTGCTCGTCACGCCAGTGCTCTACCTTGTGTTCGACCGCTGGGCGGCGCCGCATCCGCAGGCGCTGCCTTCTGCCGCGCTTCCTTCCACCTGATGTCTCGCTCGTGATGGTCTCGCATTCACTCTTCCTCCCAATGCGCGCTGCCCCGTGGCGGCGGCGCGTGTCCGTCCCGTTGCTGGTGCTGGCGGTTGCTGCGCTGCTCTTTGCGGCCGTCGCGCACTCGGCGCTGCACACGCACTCGTTCGTGAACGTCGACCTGTGGCTGGGCCTTGCTCTGCAGGCCGACCCGTCACCGTGGGTGCATGCGCCGATGGCCTTCGTGAGTGCCGTGCATGGAACGCTAGGGTTGACGCTGTTGTCGTCGGTCGTGGTGTTGGTGCTGTGGTCGCTGAATGATCGGCCTTGGGCCATCGTGTTCGCGACGACGATGCTGGGCGAGGCGTTGGTCAACAGCGGGCTGAAGCAGATTTTCATGCGGCCGCGGCCGGCCTTCAGTGCGTATGCGGCCGAGCTGCACAGCTACAGTTTCCCGAGCGGGCACAGCATGGCGGCCGCGGTCTTCTACGGCCTGCTCGCGCTGTGGTGGTGCGATCGGTTGCCTCGTTGGCAGGCGAGGGTAGGTGTGTGGGCGGTGGCGGCTGCGATGACAGGTTGGGTCGGCTTCAGCCGCATCTACCTGGGCGCGCATTTCGCAAGCGATGTAGTGGCCGGCTTTGCCGCGGGCGCCGCATGGTTCGCGCTGATGCTCGTCTTGTTCAATCGGGCCGATTCAGCACGCGGCTCCGTCCGCTGAGCCTGAACGCGCGCCGCTCTTTCTAGCCGCAGGAAATTAGTTCAAGTTCCCTCCGGAACCCGGGGATGCCGACTCCAACCGGAGCGTCCGCGTGTGGGGCCGCTTCGAATTCTTGAATCTGCTCAGCGGATTGTCCGGCCAGGCGCGTGCAACGGCGGAGCACGGTGTGGCCCTCGGTAGATGTCGCTGTCGGCCGCAGCATTCGCGCAAGGCGGCTGGCCACCATTTTCCGGTGGGGGCGGATGCAGGTGCAGCAAAGTGAACCCACCGACCGAGTTTCGCTCCGCGACACAGTTGAATCGAGCAAGGCTGTCAGTGTCCTCTTGCCGGAGCACGACGAATCCGCCACTCGCGGCGACGCGCTGCAGGGCCTCTGCGGCGCTGCTCGCGAACTCCGCACGGCCGCCGCTGTAGAACGATGCCGAGTGCATGCGTTCCGTGACGAACACCAACGGTTCGGTGCCTTGATGTCGATGGGCTGCCCAAACGCCAACGACAGCCTTGGCGGAGTTGTTGCTGAAGGTGCCGGCGCGTTCGGCCTCAATAGCGGTCACCAGCGTGCTGCTTATCGAAAACACGAGGCCTGCGACGATCCAGGCATTCATGCGTTCGGCTCCGACGCGGCCGCGCAACCATTGGCTGGCCCACAGGGCCATCGCCGGTAAGGCAGGCAGGGCATACGGCAGGATGATGTTGCGCGCGGCTGTGAAGAACACCAAAGGGGCGAGCGACCAGCAGGCCAGGTAGAGACGCCACGAACGCCGGTCGGTTTCCTCGTTGAACGGGTCAGCCGTGGCCCTCCGGCGGTCGAGGGCGACCGCAAGCAGCACCAGCGGCCACGGGAGCGTCGCCACCAGTGCGAAGACCCAGATCGTGCCCGGAGCGAAGGCGTGGGCGAAACCGTAACGGTCGCCCGACCACCCTGGGGTGACGAAGCGGTGCCAATGTTCCCCTACGATGAAATAGTCAATGAAGCCCGGCGTCTTCAGTTCGGCAGCGATGTACCACCAACCAGCTGCCGCCACAGACATGGCCAGTCCGATGAGCCACGGCACCTCTTTCCACAAACGGCCCAGCTGTCGCGTTTGCGTTGCCCATGCCACCGTTGGCAGGCCGACCAACAGGAGTACGAGCGGGCCCTTAGCCAGCAGCCCTATGGTCAGACCAGTGAACAGGAGTACGCATCCGGTGCGGCGTCGCGGGCCATGCAAGGCTTGCCAAAGGCCGCCCATCGCCAGCGTCGTCCCCAACGTGAGCGCCTCGTCGGTCATCACGGCACCCGCCGCGAGCAGCGACAGGGCAGCACCGGCGAGTAGGCCGATGCAAGCTAGCGGCGGAGTGTCGCGGCGAGAGTTTGCAAGGCGCCAGCAGAGCCCAGCCACGAGGACCATGCACAGGAAGTGCGGCAGACGTGCTGCGAATTCGTTGACCCCGAAGCACTTCATGCTCAATGCGGTCAGCCAGAACGACAACGGCGGTTTGGCCCAGAACGGAACACCATAGTCGTGCCAAGGCGTGATCCAGTCGTTGAGTTCGAGCATCTTGCGGCCGACCTCTGCATAGCGCGCCTCGGTCGTGTCCATCAATGGCAGTCCCGCCATGCCGACAAGGCGCAACAGGACCAAGGCACCGATCAGCAGCAGCAAGGCATGGGTAACCCGCTCGCCGGCACTGCGGTCGAACTCCGAAGCACGCGCAAGGAAGGTATCCGTTACCGGAGTCGGCAGCTCGGGGCTCAGCGGGATATTCATCAAACCGATGTTGGTTCGACGCCGCTTAGCCAAGTCTTAGCGATGGCTTAGGCGAGCCTTAGGAAACTCGTATTGCACTGAGGGAGTCATCCAAGAAGACAACAGGAAGCACGCTAGTGCGCGGGGAGGCAGYGTGGCCGGCCGGATGCTGGTTCCTCGGTAGAATATGACTGCAAGTCATTCGCATTTGCCTTTGCTCACCCCTGGAAATTCCCATGTCCCTGCTTCGCCTCTCCCTGCTCGGTGCCGTTGCGCTCGCGCTGTCCGTGTCCGCGCACGCCGATGAAAACCTGTTCGGCTACGTACGCGGTGCCGAAACCTTGCCCAAGGGCTCGGCCGAGTTCTACCAGTGGGTCACGCAGCGCTCGAACAAGGGTGCAGGCACCTATCGCGCGATCGACACCAAGTCGGAGATCGAGTACGGCGTCACCGACCGCTTCCAGGTGTCGGCGGAGCTCAACGGCCTGGGCATCGACACCTCGGGCCTGGTGATCAACGGCTACCTGCCGCGTGACGAGAAGTACGGCCTGCGCCTGCAGGGCATCGAACTGGGGGTCAAGTACAACTTCCTGAGCCCGGCCAAGGACGACTTCGGCCTGTCGATGACGAGTAGCCTGGAGTACGGCTTCCTCGACGTGCACTCGGGTCAGAAGAAGCGCGAGATCGAGTTCGAGACCCAGCTGCAGGCGCAGAAGTACTTCATGGAAGGCCAGCTCGTCTGGGTCGGCAACGTCGGCCTGCGCRCTGCCTACGAGAAACGCAAGGCGATCGCCGACCTGCCGGACGGCTACGAGTGGCCGACCGACCCGGAGATGGAGATCAACTTCAAGTACGGCACCGGCCTGTCGTACCGCTTCGCGCCGGGCTGGTTCATCGGCGCCGAGGCGGTGCACGAGACCGAGTACGAGACCGAGGTGGGCCTCGAACGCTGGTCACTGTTTGCCGGGCCTTCGCTGCACTGGGCCGGCCAGCAATGGTGGGCGACCCTCACCGCCTTCAAGCAGTTGCGCGGCGGCGGCGAGCGCTACGACGGCCAGTCCGATGCGCACCTGCACCTGATCGAGAAGACCAAGAACGAAGTGCGCATCAAGGTCGGCTACAACTTCTGAGGTCCAGGCAGCATGAAGGCTCGTGACTGGTCGGTTTTTCTGTTGCCGGGCGTGGCGCTGGTGTCGCCGGCTTTTGCGGTCGACTACCTCAGCGCCGCGCAGGCGCAGACCCTGCTGTTCCCCGCGGCGAAGGATTTCGTCGAGCAGCCGTTGAAGTTCAACGACGAGCAGCGGGAACGCATCAAGTCGGCCTCCGGCCTGCGCCAGCGATGGGATGAGCAGAAGGTCTGGCGTGTCGAACGCGACGGCGCGCTGCAGGGCTGGATGCTCGTCGACGAGGTCATCGGCAAACACGAGTTCATCACCTATGCCACTGCGATCTCGCCGGATGGACACGTGCTGGGCGTGGAGATCATGAGCTACCGCGAGACGCACGGCGGCCAGGTGCGCGATGCCGCCTGGCGGAAGTCGCTGGTGGGCAAGACCCTGGCGGATCCCTTCAAGCTCGACCAGGACGTGCCCAACATCAGCGGCGCGACGCTGTCGTGCCGCAACGTGATGGACGGCGTGAAGCGGCTGCTGGCCATCCACAAGCTGTTCCTGGCCGCCCATGCCTGAAGTGCGCCGCATGCGCCCCTTGCTCGGCACCTATGTCGAGGTGGCGGCGCATGCCGACTCGCTGGCCGACGCCGAGCGCGGCCTGCGGCTCGCCTTCGAGGCGATCGACGAGGTGCAGGGGCACATGAGCTTCCACGCGCCGGCCAGCGACCTGACTCGCCTGAACCGTGCGCCGGGGCGCGACGTGGCGCTGCATCCGCTCACGCTGCGTGTGCTGCGCCTGGCGCGTGCCGCGATGCGGGCCAGCGGCGGCGCCTTCGACTGCACCGTCGGCGGCTTGATGGTGCGCCGCGGCGAACTGCCGGACCACGGAGGGCCGGCCCCGCTGCCGCGCGGGACGGATGCCGACATCGTGCTCGGCGCCGGCCGGGCGCGGCTGCGGCGGCCGGTGCGGCTGACGCTGGACGGCATTGCCAAGGGCTTCGCGGTCGACCATGCGATCCGACGCATGCGGGGATGCGGCGTGGCCAGCGGCTGGGTCAATGCCGGCGGGGACCTGCGCGTGTTCGGTGACCTCGCGTTGCCGGTGCACCGGCGCGAACTCGACGGCACGCTGCAGCCGTTGGGTGTATTGCGCGACGCGGCAATCGCCAGCACGCGCGTCAGCGCACCTGGGGCGGAGGATGCGTCCTTCCCCGCCCGCATCGTCGCGCCGCCAGCACAGCTGGCGGAAGCGGGCGTGTGGACGGTTCTCGCGCGCACGGCCTGGCGTGCGGATGCCCTCACCAAGGTGGCGGCCACCGCGACCGCCGGCGAGCGCCACGAGCGAGTGCGGCGGCTCGGCGGCAGCTTGATCGAGCCAGGGTCGGGCGCATGAAAGGCTACCCGCGCTGGTTCGTACCAGCCCTCATCGGGGCGATGCTGCTGATGCTGGTCAGCGGCGCGCTGCTGGCGCCGACCACCTTGGTCCTGCGCGGCGAACTGGCCCTGCCTTGGCGCTTGGCGGCGGGTGCGCGCATCGGCTGGGCGGCCGCGCATGCGGCAGGCGGTTTTGCGCTGCTGATGCTAGTGGGAGCGCTGTGGAGCGTTCACATGCGATCGGGCTGGCGGCGCCGACGCCAACGCGCCAGCGGGCTGGTGCTGGGCGTGCTGCTGCTGGCGCTGGCGGCGAGCGCGGTGATCATCTATTACGCCGGCGACGAGGCCGTTGGCGCAGCGGCGGCCTTCCTGCACCTGGGCCTCGGCGTGCTGCTGGTACTGCCGTTCGGATGGCACTGGCTGCGTGGCCGGCGTCGCGGAGCGGCTTGAGGAGCGTCGGTACCGGCAGGTCGATTTGCAGTGCGCCGCTGGCCCCCAAGGGACCGCGCCGAGGATCCTCTCGTACGCGGGGGAGGGGGCCGGACATGGTGGCTCTTGAAGGGGTGATCTCGTTTCCCGGGCTGAGCGCTTCTCGAGAAACCTGAGGGTAAGCCCTTGTGCGCCCAAGAGGCCGTCGACAGTTGACCTACTCCCCCGTCGCCGGCCAAAGTGGCCGGCAATCTGGGAGCGGTGCGGTGCCCTCTGCTTTTCGCCTTCCAGAGGCCAGGGCTGAGCTGTTCGACTACATTGCCCTCTTCGACAACCGGAGGCGCCGCCATTCCACGCTGGGCTACCGCTCGCCGAATCGCCTGAACGCGAGGTACAGGACGAAGGTGATCAGCAACGTGAACTGAAGGGGCCACGACTGCGAACCGGCGCTGGCCCGTCCGGCTCAAGCGGATGCCTGAACATGGCGAGTACGAGGCCGAGCGCGAACGCGCGCGAAGCGCCAATCCGGTGGAGCGCGGCGGATTGTCGGCAACACCTCGCTGAGGAAGCCGTGGCACCCGACTCCGAGCTCGTCACCGCGGCGCAGAGCTTGCGCTGCACGGTTTGAAGCGCACGGACAGGCACACCCCAGCGCCGTCGAGTCCATCGCTCATGTCGATGTCGGCGTCATGCCGTTGCGCAATGCGTTTCACCAACGACAGGCCGATGCCGCTGCCCGATTGGCCTGTGCCGGCCACGCGATAGAAGCGTTCGAAGATCTTGGCGCGTTCGGGCCCTGGAACCCCAGGCCCGTCGTCGGCAACTGACAGTACCGCGCGAGCGACTCCCTCGACGTCGACGATCCCGCAGCAGACCACGACGCGGCCGCCGGCCGCCGTGAATCGAAGTGCATTGTCGACAAGATTGCGAAGCAGGATCCCGATTTCATCGATGTCGCCTTGTATCAGGCACGGCGCGAGCTCGGCGCTCAGGTGGTGGTCCTTCTGCCGCGCGACGCCCTCGAAGTCCTGCACGACGATCTCGACCAGCTTGGACAGCTCGAGCAAGGTGTGCTGCTCGCCGCTGGCAGCGGCATCGAGTCGCGCAAGCTCGAGCAGCTGTGCCGCCAGCCGCGAGCAGCGGTTCACGCCGGCGGTCAATTGCCGCAGCGCGTCGTCTTTCTCGTCCGGGCGGCTCGCATGCAATGCCACGTGCGCCTGCGCCGACAGCGCCGCGAACGGTGTGCGAAGTTCATGCGCTGCGTCGGAAATGAAGCGGCGCTCGCCTTCCACCGCGCGCTTCAGTCGGTCGAGCAGGTGATTAAAGGAGGCGACCAGCGGCCGGATCTCGTCAGGCAGGCCCCGCATGGGGAGCGCCGACAGGTCTAGCGCGGGCCGCTGGTGGAGCGCGACGCGAACCGCGGTCACCGGACGGAACGACCGACGCGTTACCCACCAGACCGCGGTGCCGACGAGCAGCAGCAGGCCGGCGACATTCGCGACGCCGAACCAGACCGCCTTCCAGATGTCGGCGATCCACGGTTCCAATGACCGCCCGACCTGCACTTGCAGCCTGCCATCGGCATCGGAAGCGGCGTAGACGCGCACGTACTGATGGCCGATCCATACGTTGGAGAAGCCGTCGGAGAAGCTTGCCTTCATCGGCGAGGCTGGCGCATCGGGTGTTCGCGCGACGATGCGACGATCGGCCAACAGCTGAATGGTCATCGGGTACTGTGCCGAGGAAGGCAACGAATGGGCAACGCCGATCCTGTCCGGCACGTAGAACAGGATCAGATCCGCCGAAGCCTGCAGTGCGGCGTCGGTCTGGTTGGCGTTGGCCCGCAGCTTGAACCAGGCGATGCACAGCAGCCACCCGGAGGACAGCGCCAGCACGACGGCCAGAATCGCCACAATCAGACGAACGCGCAGCGAGCTCATGGTTGCGGCGCTCCGATTCGATAGCCGAATCCATGCACGGTCTCGATCAAGTCCTCGCCGAGCTTGCGTCGGAGTTGATGAACGTAGACGGCAATGGTGTTGCTCGCGACGCAATCCGTATGGCTATAGACGAGTCTTTCGAGCTGGTCGCGAGAGACCACGCGCCGCTGCCGTTCCATCAGCGCGAGCAAGGTCAGGTACTCGTGGGAGCTCAGTCCGACCGCCTTCCGTGCCCTCGTGACCTGGCGTCTCGCAGGGTCCACGACGATGTCGCCGATCGACAAGGTCTTCGACACCAGCCCCTGGCTGCGGCGCATCAAGGCTCGCAGTCGGGCGTACAGCTCGTCGAGTTCGAACGGCTTGACGAGATAGTCGTCGGCGCCGGCATCCAGGCCCCGAACGCGATCGCTGAGCTGGTCGCGTGCGGTCAGGATCAGCACGGGGGTCGCGTCGTAGCGGGCACGCAGCGCCGACAGCACCGTGAGGCCCGACGCGTCCGGAAGCCGCAGGTCCAGAAGGACGGCGGCGTAGTGGTGGTCGAGCAGCGCCAGACGCGCAGCCGCGGCGTCGTTGGCGCAGTCGACGCTCCATTGGTTCTGCTTCAGGCCCGAGGAGACGGCCTGCGCCAGCATGTCGTCGTCCTCGACCAGCAGGATATTCATGGTTCTACTTCTTGACTTGACGTGACGCCTTCAGCATGAAGGGGCGTCATTAAAAACTTCTTAATGTCCGTTGCGCAACATGGAGTCGTCGACGCAGGCCAGCTCACGGACTCGGTCTGCTCGCATTCTCAACGTACAACGGAGATGGTTGCATGGTCCAGCGTTCAGGTCGTAGGCATCGGCAAAGGGCAGCGTGCGGGGTCGTCCTGATCGCTCTGGCAGCTTGTGGAGGCGATCCGTCGGATCCACCGTCGGACGGGCCGATACACCAATGGGGCTACATCACGCTGCCCAATGGCAACAAGATGCGCTACTCGGTGTCGCTGCCCCACTCGACCGGGACCTATCCGGTGCTAATCGAGTACGACGGCTACGCATCGGGCAGCGCCCCGAATCTCGGACGGCGCTGGCTGGACCAAGGTTATGCGGTGATGGGCCTGAACGTCCCCGGCACCGGTTGTTCGAGCGGCGACGACCGCGTGTTCGACGCGACGGTCGGTGCCGCAGGCGCCTACGCCGTCGAATGGGCGGCCCGGCAGAACTGGTCGAATGGCCGCGTGGGAATGGTCGGCGACTCGTATGCCGGCTACAACCAGCTCTGGGTCGCTTCACAGCGCCCGGAGCACCTGCTGGCCATCGCGCCCGGCAAGGACGTGACCGATCCGTACCGCGATGTCGAGTACCCGGGCGGCATCCAGAACATCGGCTTTCCGGCGGCGTGGATCGGCAGGTTCCCAGCCTATTGGCAGGCCGCGGCGGCGGTGGCAAAAGACGATGGCGACATCGCGTGCGAGCAGACCGCAGCCGCCAACATCGCGAAGCTGCGACGACCCGATCTCGACTGGCTCAGGTGGCTAGACACCGATCCGCACTACGACGCGCTGTACGCCCAGAGGAGTGCGATGTTCGCCACCGGCTACATCGACATCCCGACGCTCGGCACCCAGGCCTGGCAGGACGAGCAGGTTGGCACGCGCATGGGCTACTACGAGGACACCCTCTCGCCCGACAACATGTGGCTGATAAGCTCGAACGGGACGCACGAGACCAGCTACATCTCCGACTACGTGTTCGAGGTCCAGAAGCGCTTCTACGCGCACTTCGTCAAAGGCGAAGACAACGGGTTCGAACAGGAGCCGCACCTTCATCTGTTGCAGGAGCTGCAAACGCCGAAAGATCCGAAAGCGACGCTGGCGGCGGTTCCGACCGCGGTCACGCGGCTCGACCGCCTGCCGGTCAAGGTCACGCCGATGCGGCTGTGGATGCGGGCTGACGGAGGCCTCGGCGCGGACGAACCGGCGAGCGCACAAGCGGCGTCCAGCAGCTACCGCTATCCCGTGGACAGTCCCTCGGTCAACAACCCCGTCGCCGAGGGCTGGGCGGACGTGAGTGCCCCTGATGGCCAGCTGACATTCACCACCGCAGCGCTGCCTCAGGATCTGAGCTACTACGGGGAGGGTTCTGTCGATCTGTGGCTGAGTACGACCGACAGCGACACGGACGTTCAAGTCACGTTGTCGGAAGTGCGACCCGACGGCATGGAGATGTTCGTGCAGCGGGGATGGCTTCGCGCTTCGAAGCGGCAACTGGATGAGTCGAGGTCTTCCACTCTTCGGCCGTGGGGCGACTTCACCGAAGCAAGCGTGAAGACGCTGGTTCCGAACGAGCCCACCTTGCTTCGCGTCGAGCTCCAAAAGTTCGCGCACGTCTTTCGCGCGGGGTCGAGCTTGCGCGTGACGATCGATACGCCGTCGCAGACCGGGTACTGGGTGTTCGGAAACCGCAAGACTCCGTCGACCAATACGGTCTGGCACGACAAGATGCGTCTTTCCAGCATTGTTATCGGCTACTTGCCCTACGCGCATGCATCGGAGCGTCCGAGCTGCGAGACGACGCTGCGCCAGCCCTGCCGCAAGAACGCAGTCGCGGTGCCGACAGGTGTGGGTCCACGGGAACCCAGCTGACGATGATGACGACGTGGCACGACGCTCGGGCCCGCACTAGCAATCGGTGGACAGGTCTGCGACGCGCAGCGGACTTTCACGTGCGCTGCGTTCTCGGCTAGGGCCAGCCAGTCGCAAGCGCACAGCGAAGTCATGTTGACCCGATCCACGCGACGCAGGAGCCTTGCGCCCGCCTATGAAGCCACTGAACAGGATGGTCGGTCAGCGGCGGCCCCCATGAGCCTGATTCAGTCGGCCAAGCTGAATGGACACGACCCGTACGCCTTCCTCATGGCCGTGCGCGAGCCGTCAGCCACTGTGATGGCGGCAATGGCTTGGCCACAATGCGAACCTCGCCCATGCCACCCAGGAATCCGCCCCCGGGGCCATTGCCCTGGTAATAGCCCGCCCCCACCACCCACGGCAACCCTTGCGAGGCCAAGCCGACGGTGTCGATGGTGTTGCGCAGGACGGGTGCGCCCTCCACATACAGGGTCGTCTCCTTGGCGACCGGGTCGTTGACGACGGCAACATGCAGCCAGCTGTCCAGCAGGATCTCGCCGGACCAGTTGGCACGCGCCGAATCCGGTGCCGGCAGCTGAGGAATGACCTCGAACTGCACCTCTTTCAGGTTGGAGATGGCAAATTGCACGGGCGGCGAGGCATCCCATCCTTGGAACCCCGGGAAATTGCGGTTCCACCCGCCGCGCGTCATGATGTTCATCCAGGCATTGCGGGTGGTCCAGGACTTGTCGAGCTTGATGAATGCCTCGATGGTGTAGCCAGTCGTTTCGAAGGTGGCGCTGTTCAGGGCCGCCGCGGCATCGGTCATGAAGTAGCTCAGGCGCGAACCCTCCGTGTTGCTGAAGTGCACGCTCCCGGTGGCCGACGACAGCCGGTGGTGGTCGTGGCTCCACTGGAGATCCGACAATTGCGCCGCATTGCCGGCAGGCTCGGTCAGCGCCGCCCGCGTCAGGKGGGCGSCACGGCCCGAGGCATCGGCGATGACCTGGCGGTCGGCAAGCGCCGCGCCGTCGGTGCCACCGAAGAAGCGCCAGTGGGCCACCGTCTCGGCCACGTGCGGATAGTCCTCGACGTTCGCAGGCGCAACGGCCGGCGCCTCGACAATGCCCTTGAAGCCATCGAGCATCATCGACGTGGCCACGGTTGCGAGCGATGTGGCGCTGGGCGCGGCGACCTTGAAATCCGGCGCGAAGCCCGCAAAGCGGCGGGCAAAGTCCATCTTGATCACGAACTCGTTGTTGCCGTCGCGCAGCATCACCTGGTCGAAGGCATTCAGGGTGGCGGAGGGCTTGTTCCGGACCCAGGGCGAGAAAGACAGGGCCTTGATCTCGTTGTGGGTCAGGTCGAATTCATAGAAGCGCAACAGCCCATTGCCGCCCTGATAGGCCATCTGATAGTCGACCACCATTTCTTCGACGGCGTTTCCGAAGTCGTTGATCTTGGTCTTGCGGGCCGAGCCGTGAAAGTGGCCGTTGACGGTCATGAAGATCTGGTCGTTGCGCTTGATCAGTTGCTCCCAGAGCATGAGCCCGTAGCCGACCTCGAGCGGGGAAACGCCGTCCGCGTCGATCCGGATCAGTTCGTGGTTGACCAGGATGGCCGGCAAGGTGGGATTCGCCTTCAACACGCCGTTGGCCCACGCGATGCCGTTGTCGGAGGCGCGCCATGACATCGACAACACCAGAAAGCGCTGCCCCTCGGCGGCGAAGACGTGGTACTCGTGGAAACCACTGGGGTCACGTGCGCCGAACGTGCTTTGCTTCTTCGCACGCTCGGTGCCGAACCATTGGAGATACGGCTCATCGGCCAGTACGCGTTGGGCATCGGTGCCTGCGGATTGGTCGCCTTCGTAGCCGATGTCACTCAGCACGTCGTGATTGCCAGCCAGGATCGAATACGGCAGCTTCTTGTCCTCCAGCACCTTCATGGCCCGATCCGCGACCTGCCATTGCTGCGGCTTCTGGACTTGATCGACGACATCGCCCACGTGGATGACAAATGGGATCTTCAGCGCGGCTGCGTTGTCAACGATCCACTGCGTCTGCGCCAGGTAGGGCGTGCTGCCGTAGCGCTTGTCGAACTGGTTGCCGGTCTCCTCGGTGGCATAACGCGAGTAGAACTGGGTGTCGGGCAGCACGACGAGCCCGAAGCTGGAAACCTGCCGGGACGCAGGCGGCACGGTGTCCGTCGAGTCGGAACCGCCCCCGCATGCGGCAAGGAGCGAACCGGCGCTGAGGGCGGGAAGAGCCAGTCCCATCTTGATCAACTTGCGTCGATCCGGGTCCAGTGGGCGCTGCGCGGTGTGGGGTCGAGTGGAAGAATCTGGCAAGCTTTGCTCCGTCGGGAGGGAAAGCCGCAAGCCTATGTGGGCGCCATGTCGCCGCTGTGAACATGCCCCTGAAACGCGGGCACCGCAGCCTCGCGATGACAGATCAGTCCGTGACCCTGCTTCGCAGCTGCCGCAGTGCGGGTGTCTTCTTGAATTGATGCGCGGCCATGCGTCTCATCAAGCCACTCAGCGCATCGATGCCCTCGGCCAGGAGCGGACCCTTGTTGAGCATGACGCACTCCGCGCGTGCCGCCATGGCTRCGTCGGGCATGGTCGGCCTCCTCGGTGCTGACAGCGCGCAGGCGGTCATAGCGCTCGGTGTTGGCCAGCGGTGGCGTCAATACCTGCAGCGCTGTGGCGGCACTCGCCGGCGCCGGCCCCGCGTTCAACCGGCCCAGTACGTTCAGGACGTGCTCGACGCTCACTCGCCCGCGTCGCGTGCCCTCCAGCGCCACCAGCACCGCGGACAGGTCGCTTCGCATGAGCGAAACGACACGAACAGTCGGCGGCGCGCCGCTCCACTTCGCCAGTTGCACGACCAGGTGCCCCACGCCGCCCGCCGCGCCATTGACGAGCAGCCTCTTGCCACGCAGCGGCACCGGGCGATGGCGTTCCGCTTGCAGCGGGTTGGCGTGATCGTGTCCCAGCTCGATCAGGAACTGCCATGCGGTGAGCCCGGCCATCGGTGCCGCCGCGGCGTGCGCGTGATCGATGCCGGCAGGCTTGTGCGCCAGGTCTGACGCCGGCGCCGCGACGACCTCGGCATACGCGGCCCCCTCGCCTTTGAGGCCAGGGAATCGGACCATGCCGAACACTTCATCGCCCACGGCGAAGCGATCCACATCGCCCGCGACGGCCTGGACGACGCCCGACACGTCCGTCCCGGGAATGACAGGGAAGGGCACCGGCGGCCTCCACTCGGGCGGCAGGTTCTTGTAGCCCTCGCGCAGGTACCAGTCGGGCGGGTTGATGCCCACCGCATGACGCGAACCAGCACCTCGCCCGGTTTCAGCTCGGGCACCGGGGCGTCCTCATGGCGGAGCACCTGCGGACCGCCGAACTCGTGCAGCCGGATCGCCTTCATCGTCATTGCCATCTCCTTCACCGCGAAATTGCGTTGAAGAGGAGTGTGGATATTCGCCGCCCTTTTGATAATCCATGCGCAACTCACTTGACAAGTGCCATGGCGGAGCAAATCAGCCTGGAGCGCCTGACCGGTATCGTCGCGTTTGCGCGCGCGGCATCGTACGGCGCGAGCTGGTGATGGCAGTCTGCGCGATTTGGACAGCGTGGCGGTGCGCGAATCCTCCGTGGCGTGCGCGCCGGCATGTGCGCGGGAACGCCAGGATGGCGTGACGGCGCTCAGGTCGGCAAGGACTTCAGCACGCTGCGATTGAGTGCGCCATCGATGTCGTGCTCCCATTGCTCGCGCGGCAACTCGAACAGCAGCTCCACGGCGATGCCGTTCGGATCGGTCAGGTGGATGCTGTGCGTGGCCCCGCGCTCGATCACGCGATGCAGAGCGACGCCGCGCTCAGTGAGAAAGCGGATTCGCGCGCGCCACGAGGCTTCGCTCGGGTACTCGATCGCGACGTGATCGAGCGCCTGCGGCCGCGCCGCGTCGGCGGGTTCCAGGCCCGACTCCTGGTACAGCGCAATGTCGTGGTGATGCAGCTTGCCGTCCTTCAGGCCACTGTAGAAGCGCATGGGCGGTCCGCCGTCGGCGCGCTCACGGCGCGAGGTCGCGACGTGACGGAAGCCGAGCAACTCGGTCCAGAAACGGTGCGATTCCTCGATATCGCGCACGTTGAGCAGGAGATGATTGACGCCGCTTGGCGCCTGCAGCGATTCGGTCGTCGGGGATGTGTCGTTCATGGGTTGTCCAACGCGTTGAGAAACTGTCACGATTTGTCGACCGCCAGCGCGGCGGCGTCGATCGCGGCGGCGATCTGTTCGATCTGAGCGTCGCCGGGGCCGTGGGCGAGGCGGCTCTTCAGGGCGTGCCGCAGGTTCTCAAGGGCCGACGCGAGGCGGGCCGATGCAGCACCTGTTCTCGCTGTCTGGAGCGGCCTGATGCGGGTGAGCAGGGCGTCCAGGGTGGGTCGGTAGACGTCAAGGTGCACGCGTCCTTCGGCGGTGATGGTGTGGAGCTTCTTTGTCCCCTCGCTCGCCGCGACACTGACGTGGCCCAGTTCCTCCAGCCAAGTCAGCGTCGGATAGATTACGCCGGGGCTAGGGCTGTAGGCCCCGCCGGTGAGATCTTCGATCGCCTTGATGATCTCGTAGCCATGCCTCGCGCGCTCGCCGATGAGGTGCAGCGCGAGCAGACGGAGGTCGCCGTGCGCGAACAGCCGACGGTGTGAGCCGCTTTCTCCGCGATCTTGGCTGCGCACGTGCTCGTGATCGTGGCCGTGCTCATGACCGCAACGGCCGCGGTGAGGACTGTCAGAGTGCGCGTGGCGGGAGTGATGGCGGGACATGAGGCCTCAAATAAGATATATCGGTTTAACGATATATCGGAAATAACTTGGCGGCAAGGCGATCCCTTGTGCCGGCATGGCTATCGCAGCGAGGGAGTGCTTCAGGGCCCGCATGACACCCCGTTCTTCACCACCGCCGGCGGGGTGAGCTCGTCAAGCTTGTCGCGAATGCTGACTGAACATAACTTTCGAACAGATGCTGGCGGTGGAGGGGCGCCAGATGAGCACTTCAGCCCGACCTGTGCTCTGGAATCGGCGTGAAATTGAAGCGCAAGCTGAGCACGAGAGGAACTGCAGGCGTATTCAGAAGCAAGGCCGATAGCCAGATCGCCCCGGGCCACTCCTCTCGAAAGACGAAATAGAAGCTCGAGAACATGAGTGGCCCGACCACGGATGCGAGGCTCATGGCTGAGGCCAGTACGCCTTGAAACTCGCCTTGTCGGCTCTCGTCGACAAGGCGACTGGCAAGCGAACGCCGCGCAAGGCGCGTGAGATCTGGCGGTACGGCACCGATGGTGTTGCGCGCAAGGTCTTCAGCGGATCGTTCGTGGTGACCGCTTCGACGGCCAGCGTCTACGGTTCGGGCTTCACGGCGACGCGCGGTGCAACCGTGCCGGTGACCACYAGCCCTGTGACGCTCACGGTCCAGGGCGGGGCGGGGGTCTTCACCTACGCCTGGGCGACATTGTCGGGGTCGGCCGCGACCGCGATGTCACCCAACTTGCCGACGACGCAGTTCCGGCGCAATGCTGCTGCCCCGACGACCGTGGGTCGGGCCAATACGCTGAGTGGGGTGCAGCGGTGCACGGTGACGGAAATCAATACGGSCGAGGTGAAGACGATCGACGTGACGGTGGTCACCGAGCACTGGTACGACTTTTGAAGCCTGCGCTACCGGTAGCGACCTTTTCTTCCACCGAACAGGATGTGGTGGCACGGCCATCGGAGATTCGGAGGACCGAATTCAGCATGGCGCCGATGCCAGTAGGCGTTCACAGGTGCTAGTGTCCGGAGCCCTTGTTGTGCTGTGTCGGGCACTACTTGGCAGCCGTTGATCTTCGCCTGCAGGAGCATTGAAATTGACGTCTTCAATCGATGGGAGAAGTTTCGCGGATGGTCAGCGAAACGCAGAGGCCAAATCCTCCATAGATTCTGAGCGCGGCGGTGAACGCCCACCGGTCGACTCGCGGCTTACGCCGGCATCGAATTCACTGCAGTCGATGGCAGATGTGAGCCCGTTGATTCAACGCCAACGAAGTGTGATCCAGCGACTGTTTGGTGACAAAGTCGCACAGYGGGAATGGGATGGCGATGAGTCTTCCAAGATCCGCAACTGGACGCCAGTACGCGCGCCTGGTCTGAACTGGCGGTGGATCAACGCCGACCGGATGATGTATTTCGAGTTGGAAAACAGGGATCCGGCGCGAGATACCCCTTTGCTCCAGCGCTTACGAGAATTCGAAGGCCAAAGGAACAGTTACCAGCAGTGGCTGGAGATGTGGCCAAAATTAACTCAAGAAATGAGTGAAACAGCGGTGCGTGGAATAAAATCCGGTGATGGAGCTGGCGATCCGGATGCTTTTAGAGGTTACGTTGCCGAAGGCCTGAGGAAGTACGATCTGCTGAAAAGCGGGGTGCGCTCACTGCCGCAAATAGAGAAGGAGGCACGCGCCAAGGCATTTTCGGAGAAATATAGATCAAACTATACTGGTCGAGTGCCTACACCTGATGATGGAAGTCGCGTTCTGAAGAGTGTCGCAATTGGATCGCCTTACGATTTGAAGGGTGGTGCCAATGCGAACGAAGGGCAATATGTAACCCGAGTTGACAGACAAGAAGGAACTCTAGTTGCGGATCAAAGCTATGCGTGGAGGAAAGGCGACGAGGGAGCGGGGGAGCCGTTTAACACCTCCGAAGTTCTCTATCAGCAGTGGCGCACGGTCGGAGAGGGAGCGAAGCCTGCTGCGAGCGGCGCGGCGTCTCCTGATCAGGAAGCAACGCTGAAATTATTCTCAAGTGCCCATGTAGCCGGTACTGGTATACCGGTCGTGAAAGCTGTGAAAGCCTGGGCACTAAAAGAGGGGCGAGATATGAGAAAGACGTTAGAGCTAACGCCTAGAGACGCAGGTTTTTTCGCGTTGCTTGCGGCCGCAAACTCGCAAGCTGGCGTATTCCTGATACTTGATCATGGAAAAGATCTGGGAATCGATGATATTGCCGAATTGCATCTCACCCCTGGGGAAAGTATAAGCGTGGTATTCGAGCCTGGCTGAGGAATGGTGAGCGGGAAAATATAGGGGGGCTTCTTGGTCCGATACGCTATCTTGGCGCGAGGGGTATTTATAAATGGGTTGGGTGTAATCATGTGCGGATTGTGGATTTAAAGGACTCCGCTCGCACCGAGCCGCATTTCGTTGTCGATTCTTCCCGAAACGCCATTAGTCCGCAGATCGGCAGCGCGTTCCGAATGTTCATAGTCCATTTGCGGCGCGGAACGTTGTCGCATTCCTCCCCTAAAAATGTGACAGCCGATTGCAGAGCATGGCTGCATGAGCATTCATGCAACCACCATGCTGGCCGCATACCTGCAGGCCGAAACCGATGTCCTCCTCGGCAAGGAAGCGCGCCTCGGCGACCGCGTCTTCCGCAGTGAAGATCTGTCCGAGATCCGCGCTGGCCGCAGGGAGTGGGAAGATCGCGTCCGCGCCGAAGGCGCTCGCGCGTCTGGTGCGCCGACCATTGGCGGCTTGCGCTTCTCGGTCGCGCGCCTCGATCGATGACCGCCCGCCTCAATCCCGTCGACCGCCGTCTGGCGTGGTTCGACCCACAGCGTGGCTTGAGCCGCCTGCGCAGCCGCACGCTGTTGGCCCACTCCGAGGCCGCGCGTCCGAGTCCTCAGCGCAAGTTCCGGCGTGATGGCGGCTCGCCCAATCAGCTAGCGC
>NZ_JBFUFQ010000078.1:0-25574 GCF_056403355.1 Rhizobacter sp. P2_H3
GTTGCGCGGCCCCGATGCGCCGCACGCCGGCGCGCTCGGCCACGGCCCGCGCATCGTGTCGCGCCGCATCGCGCGCCGCCGCGCTCGCCGGCCCGAAGCGTCGTGCCGCGCCATGCTCCAGCGATTGCCCGGCCAGCGTCCAGCCGATCGTGCCGTTGCGCAGCGCGCTCACCGGGTTCGGAATGCCCGCGTTCACCAGCGACTGCGTGCCGATGATGCTGCGCGTGCGCCCTGCGCAATTGACGATCACGCGCGTGGCGGGATCCGGCGCGAGGTCGCGCACGCGCAGCACCAGCTCGGCGCCCGGCACGCTGGTCGAGCCGGGGATGTTCATCGTCTGGTACTCGTCGAAGCGGCGCGCATCGAGCACCACCACGTCGGCCTTCGCATCGAGCAGCGCCTGCACCTCCTCGGCCGCGAGCGACGGCGTGTGCCGCGCCTCCTCCACCCACTCGCCGAACGACTTGCTCGGCACGTTCACGTCGCGGAACAGCTCCAGCCCGGCGGCGGCCCAGCCCGCCAGGCCGCCGGCCAGCACGTGCACCTGCGTGTAGCCGAGGCTGCGCAGGCGCTGCGCGGCGCGCACGGCATCATCCGCACCCTCGCCATAGACGACGATGCGCGTGTCGCGCCGCGGGATGCGGCCCCAGGCGTCGAGCTCGAGGCGGCCGAGCGGAAAGTTGGCCGCCCACAGCGGATGCGATTGCGCGAACGGGTCTTCCTCGCGCACGTCGAGCAGCGCGATCTCGTCGCGCGCCAGCAGCGCGGCATGCACGTCGACGGGGTTCAGGGCGGGGATCACGGTGGTGTCGGTCATGGTGAAGAGGTCAATGAATCAAGGCAACGGGGAGTAGCCGGACACGAAGCTGCGGCGCTGGCCGTCCTCGGTGTAGACCGAGCGCTCGACCGCGCCGATGTCGGCGCCATACACGTGGATGCTGATCGAGGTGCGGTCGTCGAAGGCGTTGGCCACGCGGTGGATGTCGCCGACGCTCGGCGACACCGCATCGACCGCCCCCTGCTCCAGCCGCACCGGCGCGCCGGCCGGCACCAGCTTGGTGGGCCCGGCGAAGCGGTAGCCCTGCGACAGCTCCGCGCCGCGCAGCACGCCGATCAGCCCCCACACCGTGTGGTCGTGGATCGGCGTCGCCTGCCCGGGCCCCCACACGAAGCTGACGACCGAGAAGCGCGCCCGCGGATCGCGGTGCAGCAGGTACTGCCGGTAGCGGTCGGCACCGGGCTGCGCGTGCGAGGCCGGCAGCCAGTCGTCGTGCGCGACCAGGTCGGCCAGCAGCGCGCCGACATCGCGGCGCACGGCCGCCTCATCGGTGCGCTCGTCGAGCCGGTGCGACACCTGGTCGATGAAGTCCTGCAGCACACGGTCGCCATGATCGGTTCGCATCGTCGAGTCTCCTTCCTGGCCGCCAACGGGAGCCAAGCCGCACAGGCTACACGCGCACGCGCCTTCTGCGAATCGTGCAGATCGCATATCCAGCCCTGAAATCATTATTTGCGACGCTCGCACCATCGTCGCTACCGTCCTCCTTCTTCGTCATCTCCCGACAGCAGGACACCGCAATGAGCATCGAATTCATCGGCATGATCCAGACCCAGAAAGTCTCGGAGACGCATGCCGCGCAAGGCCCGGCGATCGACCGCGACTACGTGCGCCGCTTCGCGCAGGCGCACGAGCAGGCCGGGTTCGACCGCATCCTGGTGCCGCACCACTCCACCGGCCCGAGCGCCACGCTGACGATCGCGTACGCGGCGGCGCACACCGAGAAGATCCACTTCATGCTGGCGCACCGGCCGGGTTTCACCGCACCGACGCTGGCGGCACGCCAGATCGCGTCGCTCGACCAGTTCAGCGGCGGGCGCCTGGGCGTGCACTTCATCTCCGGCGGCTCCGACGACGAGCAACGGCGCGATGGCGACTGGCTGACGCACGACCAGCGCTACGAGCGCACCGATGAATACCTGACGCTGCTGCGCCGCATCTGGACCGAGGACAAGCCCTTCGACCACGACGGCAGGCACTACCGCTTCCAGGCCGGCTTCTCCGAGGTGAAGCCGCTGCAGCAGCCGCACGTGCCGGTCTACTTCGGCGGCGCGTCCGATGCGGCGATCCCGGTGGCCGGCAAGCATGCCGACGTGTACGCGCTGTGGGGCGAATCGCTGGACCAGGTGGCCGAACTGACCGGCCGCGTGCGCGCCGAGGCGGCCAAGCATGGGCGCAGCGTGCGCTTCTCGGTGTCGTTCCGCCCGATCCTCGCGGAGACCGAAGACAAGGCCTGGGCGCGCGCCGAGCACATCCTCGAAGAGACCCGCCGGCTGCGCGTGCAGGCCGGCTACAGCCGCGGCGGGCCGCAGCAGAGCGTGGGCGCGCAGCGCCTGCTGGCGGCCGCTGCGAAAGGCTCGCGCGTCGACAAGCGCCTGTGGACGGCCATCGCGCAGGAGACCGGCGGCCGCTCCAACAGCACCGCGCTGGTCGGCACGCCCGAGCAGGTGGCCGAGGCCTTCCTCGACTACCACGCGCTGGGCGTCACCACCTTCCTGATCCRCGGCTTCGACCCGCTGGAAGACGCCATCGACTACGGCCGCGAGCTGATCCCCCGCACGCGCCAGCTGGTGACCGAACGGCTCGCAACCGGCAACCGGCGTGCCGCGTGAAGGAGCACGACATGAGCACCTTCACCTCCATCACCCGGCGCCACCTGCTGATCGGTACCGCGGCCACCCTGGGCGCAGGCCGCTTGCGCGCCGCCGAGCGCGTGCTGCTGAAGGCCGGCGACCAGAAAGGCGGCCTGCGCGCGCTGCTCGAAGCCGCGAACGAACTGCAGGGCCTCCCGTACGACATCCAGTGGGCCGAGTTCCCGGCCGCCGCACCGCTGGCCGAAGCGCTGAACGCCGAGGCGGTGGACCTGGGCCCGATCGGCGATGCACCGCTGATCTTCGCGCTGTCGAACGGCGTGCGCGTGAAGGCGATCGGCGTGAACCGCTCCGACCCGTACGGCACGGCCGTGCTGGTGCGCCCCGACTCGCCGCTGAAGACCGCGGCCGACCTGAAAGGCAAGCGCATCGCGACCAACCGCGGCTCGATCGGCCACCACATCGCGCTGAAGGCGCTCGCCTCGGCCGGGCTGAAGGCCGATGCCGACACCTTCCGCTTCCTGCCGCCGGCCGAGGCCAAGCTCGCGCTGACGCAGGGCTCGGTCGACGCCTGGGCCACCTGGGAGCCCTACACCGCGCTGGCCGAGACGGCAGGCCACGCCCGCGTGCTGGTCAATGGCCGCGGGCTGTCGTCGGGCCTGAGCTTCCTGGCCGCGACCGACAGCGCGATCGCCGCGAAGCGCCCCGTGCTGCAGGATTTCGCGCAGCGCGTGGTGCGTGCGCAGCGCTGGTCGTACCAGCACGTGCCGGAGTTCTCGGCCGCGCTCGCCCGCATCATCGGCATCCCGCCTGAAGCGGCGCGATTGCAGTTCGAACGCCGCCAGCAGCGCTGGATCGCGGTCGACGCCCAGGTGCTCGCCGACCAGCAGGCCACCGCCGATTTCTACCTCGAGGCCGGGCTGCTGAAGCAGCGGCTCGAGGTGCGCAACACCTTCGACGGAGGATTCGCGCCGGCCGCCTGATGCGAATTCAGAAGTCTTCAGGCCCGGCACGTATCCCCGCGCCGACCTGCTTCCGAGAATGTGCGCTCATCCACTCTCGGCGAGGCCGATCATGAGCATCGATGCCAACTCCACCCTGGGCAACCTCTACTGGTACCGCCACGATGGCTGGAAAGACGGCACCGAGCGATGGACCGGCAAGAACCTGGTCGGCCGCGGTGGGTGGCAGGAATACAAGTCCGTCTTCGCGACCAGCGACGGCATCCTCTACGCCATCGGCTGGGACGGAAACCTGCACTGGTACCGCGACGCCGGTTGGCAGGACGGCACCGAGCGCTGGGAGAGCAAGGTCGTCGGCCGGGGTGGATGGGCCGACTACCGGACCGTCTTCGCCACCAGCGACGGCATCCTCTACGCCGTCGGCTGGGATGGCAACCTCTATTGGTATCACCACGCCGGCTGGCAGGACGGCACCGAGCGGTGGAGCGAACGAAAGCTCGTCGGCCGCGGCGGCTGGGGCATGTACGTCAGCGTGTGCGCCACCAGCGAAGGCGTGCTCTACGGCATCACGCCCGACGGCRACCTCTACTGGTACCGCCACGAAGGCTGGCAGGACGGCAGCGAGCGCTGGATCGGCAAGAACCTCGTCGGGCGCGGCGGCTGGCGCAAGTACGCCAGCGTGTTCGCCACCAGCGACGGCACGCTGTACGGCATCACGCCCGACGGCAACCTCTACTGGTACCAGCACAAGGGCTGGGAGGACGGCACCGAAGACTGGCGCGGCGCTAACCTCGTGGGCCGCGGCGGCTGGAGCGGGTACACCAACGTCTTCATGACGAGCGACGGCATCCTGTTCGGCGTGCAGAACAACGTGCCGTCGCGCATCAAGCACATCGTCTACCTGATGCTGGAGAACCGCTCGCTCGACAACGTGCTGGGCTGGCTCTATCCGGACGGCAAGCGCCCGGATCGCGTCATCGCGCCGCTCGGCAACAACCAGCCCGACTACAACGGCCTGCGCCCGGAGACCTACTACAACCTGGGCGCCAACGGGGTCAGGCACTGGGTCCGCAAGGGCACCCGCAACAGCTGGGTGCCCGAGTGCGATCCCAATGAAGACTACGTGCACGTCAACAACCAGCTCTTCTCGAGCCCCTCGAACCCGGCCCCGAACCAGGTGGCCGGCATGGGCGGCTTCTACCAGGACTTCGCCGGCGACAGCTGGCGCTACGGGCTCGACGAGGTCATGCAGACCTACACGCCCGCCGAGCTGCCGGTGCTGAACGGCGCCGCGCGCCACTATGCGGTGTCCGATGCGTATTTCTCGTCGGTGCCCACGCAAACCAATTGCAACCGCGCCTTCGCCGCCACCGGCAATTCGCTGGCGCCCGACCCGGACACCGGCGCGCTGCAGGCCTGGGTGAACAACAACATGTGGTCCATCGGCAAGAACTGGCTCTACTTCAACCAGCGCACGATGTTCAACGCGATGTACGACGCCGGACTGCAGTCACCCGATGACTGGATGGTCTTCGCCAGCGAATCCTGGTGGTTCGCGGGCGGCAAGTGCTTCACCCGCGACATCCTGACCCAGCTGAGCGACTCGAAGTACGACCCTCATTTCGACACCATCGACACCTTCTACCGTCTTGCGAGAACGAACGCCCTGCCCTCCATGTGCTTCCTGGAACCCAAGTGGGGCTATGGCTACACGCGCGACGGCATGGGGCCGCAAGGCAACGACTACCACCCGCCGCGCAACGTCGCACCCGGCGAGCAATTCGTCAGCGACATCCTGGATGCGCTGAGGTCCAGCCCCGGTTGGAACGACACGCTGCTCATCATCAACTTCGACGAGCACGGCGGCACCTACGACCACGTCGCACCGCCCTGGCATGCCGCCGTGCCATGGGGCGAAGGCTCGGCCACGCCTGCCCCCACGCTCTGCGAGCACGGTTTCGGCTTCGACCGCTACGGCGTGCGCGTCCCGCTGATCCTGGTGTCCCCCTACATCGAGGCCAACACCGTCTTCCGGGCCGGGCCCGCGACACCGTTCGACCACGCCTCGGTCATCGCCACCATCCTGACGATGATGGGCATTCCGCGCAGCGACTGGCAGCTCGGCAACCGCGTGCAGAACGCGCCGACCTTCGAGTCGGTGCTGACGCGCAGCACGCCGCGCACCGACAGGCCGGAGATCAAGCCCAGCGCCGCCGCGCTGGCCGCCATCGCCGAGGAGCCGGCGATGGATCCGCCGCCCTCCGGGCTGCAACGTGAGATCGCGTCGCGCATGGTCCGTGAGTTCCTCTCCCGGCAGCCGCTCGCGGCGAACGCAAGCGCCGCCGCCGGCGAGGACGTCTACAAGGCGCTGGACGAGGTGAGGACGCTGTCCGGGCTGGGTGCCCTGGTGACGCGCATCGTGRGGGAACCGCCACGGTGACGCCGAGGTCGCGGGCTCAGACCCCGCCGAACACGTGCTCGAACTCCACCCAGCCCTGCCGCCCGTGGGCGCTGTAGAAGCCCACCGGGTAGAACGGCCAGCCGCCGGTGTCGTCGCGCACCGTCTTGTTCGCGACGYTGTTGACGATCAGCGTCAGCCGCGTGCCCTTCGCGAACTGGTAGCTGCCGCTCAGGTTGTGCAGCCATTGCGGCGGAAMGAACCCCTCGTCGCCATCGGCAATGCGGCCGTAGCGGCTTGATGTGAGCGTGGCGCCCCAGTCGCCGAACGTGCCGTCCAGCGTCGCGACCAGCTTGGTCGGAAAGCCCGCGAAATCGCGCGTGCCGATCTGGTTGGTCGCGGTGTCGCCGGCGAACTGCTGGTACGTGAAGCTCTGCACCCGCGTGTACTTCGCGCCCGCCACCCAGCGGCCCCAGCCCTCGGTGGCCCAGCGCCAGCGCACGCCGAGGTCGAAGCCGCGCGTGCTCTCCTGCGCGGCGTTGATCGGATTGACCGCGATCTCGTAGACCTCGCCCGGCCGCACCACCGCATTCGCCGGGTTGCGGCGCACGCGCGAGAAGGTGTCGAGGCAGCTCGGGCTGGCCGGGTCGCGCGCGCCGCTGCGGCAATCGGCCTCGTCGCGCAACAGCTTGTCGGCGTCGAGCGTCGTGACCAGGTTGTCGATCCGGATCTTCCAGAAGTCGATCGAGGCCTCGAACTGCGCGCTCGGCGACCAGAACGCGCCCAGCCCCCAGCTGCGGCCGTTCTCGGATTTCAGGTCGGCGCTTCCGTTGCTGACGTAGTTGAAGCCGGGCGACAGGTTCGCGAACTCGCAGGTCGCCACCGGCTGGCCGGCCTGCGCGCAGCGCAGGTAGTCGGTCGACGACGCGTAGTAGCCGCGGCTTTCGGCGGTGTAGATGTAGCTCATGTCCGGCGCACGAAAGCTGGTCGCGTGGTTCGCGCGCAGCAGCAGCTCGCGGCTCGGCCTGAACTCCAGCCCGGCCTGCCAGGTCAGCTTGTCGTCATGCCGTCCGGCGAACGCGTAGTCGTCGTAGCGGCCGGCGAGCGTGGCCGTCACCTCGTGCGACAGCGGTGCGTTCAGCTCGGCGCCCAGCGCCTGGCGCTGCCGCGTGCCCTTCACCTCGGCCACCTCCTTGGTGTTGTAGAACACGCCCTGCCCCAGCCGCGGGTCCGAGCGGTTGCTGAAGCCTTGCGAGCCGATCTCGGCTACAGCGGCCAGTTGCAGCGGGCCTGCCGGCAGTTGCAGCAGCTCGCCGTGCACGCTGGCACCCAGGCTGTGGTTCCACGAACGGTTGTCGCCGTTGCTGGCGCCGCTGATCGAGCCGAACTCGGCCGCCGTCAACGGGGTGTACAGCCGCGCCGGATCGGGGGCGTAGATCGGGATGCCATCGGCATCGGTGCCCTGCTGCGGGCCGAGGAAGAAGCTGTCGACCGTGGCCAGCAGCCGCGGCGTGACGGTCTTGTTGCGGTAGCCCGAGGCACTGTAGGCCACCTCGTAGTTCCAGCCGTCGACCAGCTCGCCGCGCGCGCCGAGCGCGAGGTTGCCGGTGGTGTCGCGCCACTCGCGGTTGAAGCGCGTCACGCCGCCCAGTTCCTCGGGGGCGAGGCGGCGCGTCCAGGTCTCCAGGTCGCCGGTATTGGCATTGCGGAAGTAGCTGCTGCTCGCGCCGAGCGAGGTCCAGTTCGGCCCGCGGGTGTTGTTCTCGGTCTTCGCGACGCCGAGCAGCGCCTCGGCGAACAGCGTGGTCTTCGCGCTCAGAGCGATGTCGAACAGGCCGCCGAGGTTGGCGGTCTGGTTGCCGGTCTGCGTGGTCCAGTAGGTGGGCTGGGCGCGGCCGCTCGCGCAGTAGTTGCGGCTGCCCGCCTGGTAGTGCTGGGTGCTGCCGTCGAACAGCCCGCCGAGCGCATCGCAGGCGGTGCCGGGGTCGACGTAGGCGCCGGTGTCGGCATTGCGGCGCGACGCGATCGCGGTCGGCGCGGCGCCGGCCCGCGTGGTGTCGGCCATGAAGTCGCGCTGGCGGCTCCAGATCGGCTGGCGCTTGCCGAGCTCCAGGCCCCAGATGCCGGTCACGGCGTCGCTCGCGATGCCGCCGCTGAGCTGCACGCGCAGGTTCTCGCCGCCGCCCTGCTGCGTGGTGCCGGCCTTCACGTTCAGGTGGATGCCGTCGGTCTGCCGCTTCAGGATCACGTTGACGACGCCGGCGATCGCATCGGAGCCATAGACCGCCGAGGCGCCGCCGTCGAGGATCTCGATGCGGTCGATCAGCACCGACGGGATGTTGGCGAGGTTCACGAAGTTGACCTCGCCGTCGTAGGCGGTCGGGTAGTCGGCGACGCGGCGGCCGTTGAGCAGCGTCAGCGTGTGGTTCGGGCCGAGGCTGCGCAGGCTGATCGCGTTGGCGGCCGGCGTGAAGGTGTTGCCGAAGTCCTCGCCCTGCGTGAAGCCGGTGTTCTGCGTCAGCGCCGACAGCGCGTCGAACACGTTGCGGTAGCCGAGCCGTTCGATGTCGGTGCCCTTGATCACCGTGACTGGTGTCGGCCCTTCGGCCTGGGCGCGCACCAGGCGCGAGCCGGTGATCTGCACGCCGGGCAGGCTCTGGCCCTCGGGCTCGGCGGCGTGTACGGAGGGGATGGCGGCGAGCAGCAGCGCGCCGAGCAGGGGTCGTCTGGATGAAGGCATGTTGGATGGGTCACGAAAAAACGTGACCGCAGGCTACGCACCGACATCGGGGGACACAACGAAGGGAAGCTCACATGCAAACGCGGAGAGCGAGGGCGCAGTGAGGAAGTGTGTCGACCGGTTGTGATGGACTTCGCTACGCTGCCGACAGCGCCTGCTGGAACCAGCCCCGCAGCGCCACGACATCCGGGCGCTCACCGAGGCCGGGCGCGCAGGCGAAGTGGTACGCCGCGCCGGGCAAGGTGACGGCGAAGGGCTGGACCAGCAGGCCCGACGCCAGCGCGTCGGCCACCAGGACCAGGCTGACGAGGGCGATGCCGCCTCCCGCCACCGCCGCCTGCACCGCGTGCTGGCTGTCGTTGAAACGAACGCCGGCGTCGGTGTCGACGCCGGCGATGCCGGCCCGTTCACACCACGCGCGCCAACCGGGGGCCGGTTGCTGCGCGGTGCGGCCATCGACGTGGATCAACGCGGCGCGGCGCAGGTCGGCCGGTCCGCGCATCTTCAGCAGCGGGCTGCAGACCGGGGCGAACAGGTCGTCCTTCAACCACGTCGACTCGACACCCGCGAACAGGCCCGCGCCGTAGCGGATCGCCACCTCCACGCCACCCGGTGCCAGGTCGACGACCGCCTGCGAGGCGTGCAACCGCAGGTCGAGGTCGGGCAGCAGGCCGCGCAGCGCATCGAGGCGCGGCACCAGCCAGTGGCTCAGGAACGCGGTGGTCGTCGACAGGGTCAGCGCCTTCGCCGAGAGGCCGTCACGCAGTTGCGCAGCGACCCGGCCGATCTCGCCGAAGCCGAGCACGGTGGCGCGGTACAGCAGCAGGCCCTCGGGCGTCAGCGTGACGGCGCGTGGCGTGCGGTCAAGCACGCGCACGCCGAGCCAGGTTTCGAGCTGGCGGATCTGGTGGCTGATGGCCGTCGGCGTCACGAACAGCTCCGCGGCCGCTGCCTTGAAACTGGCGCGGCGCGCGGCAGCCTCGAAGGCTCTCAACGGGGACAGGGGTGGCAGGATATAGCGCGTCATGATGAGGATGCTTCATCTGAAGCTGAAGAATGTGAACTTGAGCGGCGGCCCAGCCAACGCTACGCTGGAGGCCCTACCACCCAAGGGCCAGATGATGAGCCAGCTTCACCTCTCCTGCACACCGAAAGCCATGTCATGACTGTTCTGACCGCGGGACTCATCGACGTGTTTGCCCACGCGCCGCTCACCGGCAACCCGCTGGCGGTCGTGGAAGGGGCCGACGGTCTCGACGATGCATTGCTGCGCCGCATCGCCGGCGAGTTCAACCAGGCCGAGACCACCTTCCTGCAGCGCAGCGATCGCGCCGATAGGCGGCTGCGTTCCTTCACGGCCAGCGGTGTCGAGGTGTCCGGTGCCGGGCACAACGCGCTGGGCGCCTGGCTGTGGCTGGCGCACGAGGGGCAGCTCGGGCCGCTGGACACGCCGCAGACCTTCCACCAGGAACTCGGCCGCGACGTGCTGCCCATCACGCTGGAACGGCGCGGCGGCCAGGTGCACGGCCGCATGCGGCAGTCGCCGTTGACGCTGCTGCCGGCCGGCGTCGACGTGGAATCGTTGAGCCGGGCCCTCGGCCTCGAACCCGCCGACGTGCTGCCGCACCCTGCGCCGCGCGCGGCCGACACCGGTGCCGCCCACCTGATGGTTCGCGTGGCCGATGAAGCCGCGGTCGATCGCGCACAGCCGGCCGCGCAAGCCCTGCTGCCGGTGCTGCGAGGCGCCGGTGCCGAGGGCTGCTACGTCTACGCGTTCGACGTTGCCGCGCCGCAGCGCGCGTATGCGCGGTTCTTCAACCCGACCATCGGCCTGTGGGAAGACATTGCCACCGGTACCGCGGCCGGGCCCCTGGCGGCCTACCTCGGGCACGAAGGGCTGTTGCCGGACCAGGCGCTGCTGATCGAGCAAGGCACGCGCATGGGGCGCCCCAGCTTCCTGCAGGTGCGCCTGAACCCCGAACCGGAGCTCTCGGGCAGCGGCATCGTGGTGTTCAAGGGCGTGCTGACGGTCTGAGAGGGCGCCAACCTCAGCCGCGGCGCTTCGCGAACTTCAGCGTCATGCGATCCGACTCGCCGATCGCGACGAAGCGGTCGCGGTCGACCGCCCCACCGCGCAAGGTCGGCGGCAGCGACCACACGCCGTTCGGATGGTCACGCGTGTCGAGCGGGTTCGCGTTGACCTCGCTGCGGTCGAGCAGCACGAAGCCGGCCGCAGCAGCGCGCTCGATGACCAGCGCCTCGGGAACGTAGCCGGTCGCGATCGTGCGTTCGAGCGTGGTGCCCGGCGGCGCGCGGTGCTCTTCCACGCCGAGCACGCCGCCCGGCTTCAGCACCGCGTGGAACGACTGCAGCACCGCATCGAGCCGCCCCGCCTCGATCCAGTTGTGGATGTTGCGGAAGGTCAGCACCATGTCGGCACCACCCGACGGTGCGATGCCGCCGAGCCGGTTGCCTGCTGCCGGCAGCTCGCCGACGACCACGCGGTCGTACACCGCCGGTTCCTTCGCGAGCTTCTCGACGAAGCGCTGCCGCGATCGCCGCGCGTACTCGTCCTGGGCATCAGCCGGCTCGTGCGCCGCATACAGGCGCCCGTCTTCCCGCAGGTACGGCGCCAGCACCTCGGTGTACCAGCCGCCACCCGGCGCGATCTCGACCACCGTCTGGCCGGGCTTGAGGCCGAAGAAGCGCAGCGTCTCGTACGGGTGCCGTGCCGCATCGCGCGCACGGTTCGCGGTGCTGCGTTGCGCACCGGCCAGCGCCGCGCGGAGCCGCGCGCCATCGGCATCCGCGTCGGCCACGGCCGGCGTCGAGGTGCAAGCTGCCAGCGGCAACGCAAGCAGCGGCAGGCTCAACACGCCGCGCCGTGTCATCAGGTCGTTCATCGGATCTCCCGTTCGAGGGCCGCCGGATCGAGGCGAAAGGTCGCCAGTTCGTCGGCGTCGCATTGTGCGATGAGGCCCAGTTCCCACGCGAGGTAGCGGCGTGCCGCATCGAGGTTGCCGTCGTGGCGGTCGTGCACGAAGAACAGGTGGTCGATGGCCTGTGCATCGGACGGTTCGTCGGGGCTCGTCACCGTCGGCAGGCCGGCTTCGGCGCTGGTGGCGAGGCTGGCCTGGGCGAGGTCGGTGAAGCCTGCCTCGCGCAGGTCCAGTGCAGCCAGGTCGGCAATGCGCGGCTCGTCGCTCAGCAGCACCAGCGCACGCCCTGCCCCGGCCTTTCGGGCCGCTTCCACCACCTGCGGGCGGATCGTCCACTGCGCGCCTTGCGGATGTCCTGCCCGGTGCGCGAGGCTGCCGCGCAGGTCCAACAGCAGCGCACCGCGTTGCAGCCGCTCGCGCAGCGCCTCGGCATCCAGCCGCGGTACCTCCGGCACATCCGCCGATGCAGTCGACGGCACCTGCAACGCCGCCCGAATGCCCCCGTCCACGGCTACCGCGTCATGCCCCTGCAACCACAGCCAGTGCGCGACCACCGGCGCGCGCAGGCCATCGTCATCGACGAGCAGGATGCGCGCATGCCGCGTGCCGACGTACAGATCGGTCGCCTGCAGCAACTGCCCGCCCGGTGCATGGCGTGCCCCCGGCAGGCTGCCCTGCGCGAATTCCTCGGCCGAGCGCACGTCGAACAGGTAGGTGGTGCGCGCCGCCTCGGCGAGCCAGCGGCTGGCCTGCGCCGCCGTCACACTGCGCCCCGGCAGGCGCCGCACCGGCCAGTGCGACAGCGCCGCCTGGGCACTGTGAGGCGCGGGCCGGCGCGTGCTGCCGCGCTCCAGCGACAAGCCCGCGAGCGCCCAGCCCTGCGTGCCGTTCTCCAGCGCCAGCACCGGATTCGGCAACCCGAGCTGGCGCAGGATCTGCGCGCCGATGATGCTGCGCGTGCGGCCGGCGCAGTGCACGACGACCGTGCGCCGCGTGTCGCCGCCGAGCAGCGCGCCGACCTCGCGCACCAGCTCGCCATTCGGCACCGAGACCGCGCCGGGGATCGTCATGCGCCGGTGCTCGTCGAAGGTGCGGCCGTCCAGCAGCAGCGGCGGGTCGTCGCCGGCCAGCCGGAGCTGCAGCTCCTGCGCCGACAGGTGCGGCGTGCCGAAGGCCTGCTCCACCCGCTCGCCGAAGGTCTTCGACGGCAGGTTGACGCCCTTGAACAGCGTGTAGCCGGCGCGCTGCCAGGCCGGCGCGCCGCCGTCGAGCAGGCGCACGTCGATGTAGCCGAGCGCTGCCAGCCGCACCGCCGCACGCTGCGCAATGCCGTCGCCATCGTCCAGCAGCACCACCGGCGTCGTGCGCCGCGGCACCAGCCGGGGCGCGTCGATCTCCAGCCGGCTGTACGGCACGCTGACCGCGAAGAACGGATGGCCCTCGCCATACACGCCGTGCTCGCGCACGTCGAGCAGTGCGATCTCGCCGCCGTCCTTCAGCCACTGCTTCAGCGTGGCGGCATCGATCGTGCGGCTCATGTTGCAACCCTCCGTGCCACCGCAAGCGCCTGCGCGAGGTCATCGACCAGGTCGCGCGGATCCTCCAGCCCGACGTGCAGCCGCACCAGCGGCCCGCGCGGCTGCGCGAGGCCGGTCCACAGGCTGTGCTCGGCCAGCCGTTCCGGCGCGACCAGCAGCGCGAGGCTCTCGTAGCCGCCCCACGACGCGCCGATGCGAAACACCTGCAGCGCATCGACCAACGCCTGGCCGGCCCGCGGATCGGTGTCTCCCAGCTCGAACGACAGCAGCCCGTTCGCGCCGCTGAAATCGCGCCGCCACAGCGCATGCCCGGGATCGTCCTGCAGCGCCGGGAAGAACACCCGCGCCACCTGCGGCTGCGCCTGCAACCAGCGCGCCACCTCGACCGCATGCCGCTCGTGCTGCGCCAGCCGCACCGGCAGCGTGCGCAGCCCGCGCAGCGCGAGCCAGGCATCGTCGGCACCGATCGTCAACCCCAGCGATTCATGCGTCTGCACCAGGCGCCGCACCAGCTCGGCGCCGTTCGCCACCACGGTGCCCAGCATCAGGTCCGAATGCCCGCCGATGTACTTGGTGCCGGCCTGCAGCGAGATGTCGGCACCGAGGTCGAGCGGCCGGTGCAGCCAGCCCGCGCCCCAGGTGTTGTCGACCGCGACGGTCACGCCGCGTGCATGCGCCACCGCGGCCAGCGCCGGCAGGTCGAGCACCTCGTTCAGCAGCGAGCCCGGCGATTCGAGGTACAGCAGCCGCGTCTCGGGGCGGATGCGCGCGGCCAGGTCGTCGCGTGCCGGCGAGAAGTACTCCAGCGTGATGCCGAGCCGGCGCAACAGCTGCGCATCGACACGGCGCAGCGGACTGTAGACGCTGTCGCAGACCAGCGCGTGGTCGCCCGGCGACAGCACCGCCAGCAGCACCAGCGTGATCGCGGCCAGGCCCGATGGCGCGAGCAGCGCGCGCTCGCCGCCTTCGAGCTCGCGCAGCGCGGCCTCGAGCGCGCGGTGCGTGTCGAGCCCGTGGATGCCGTACGAGGCCACGTCCTCGCCGGCCGAGCGGCGCAGCAGCAGGTCCTCGCGCACCGCCATGCTCTCGAAGCGCAGCGTGCTCGCACGCACCACCGGCGTGTTGATCGGGCCGGTGCCGCCCGCCAGCGGCGGCGCGCCGGCGTGCAGCAGACGGGTTGACGGTTGCGCTGCCGGGTCCGTCATGCCACCACCTTGCTCGGCTTCATCTGCGTCGCGTTGTAGTTGGTGACCGCGCCGGTCGCCAGGTCGAAACCGACGCGGCCGGTCAGCGTCTCCAGCGGGCGGCCGTACAAGTGGAAGTGCAGCGTGGGCCGCGTGCCGCCGACGTGGATGCTGTGGATGTCCTGCGCAAGGAACTGGATCGATTGCCCGGGTTTCACGGTGAACTCGCGGTCGAGCACCAGCTGCGCGCGCGCCGGGTCGCGGCCGTCGTCGGTGCGGCGGTACAGCCGGTTCACCTCGTCGCCTTCGATCGCGACGATCACCGCCCAGGTGTCGTGGTTGTGCGGCACCGTGGTCTTGCCCGGGTTGATCGAGTTCAGGTAGAGCGCGATGTCGTCGTCGCCGTCGGCCGGGTTCAGGCGGTAGCGGGTCGATGCGCCGACGCCTTCGGATTCGGCCGGCGGCGGGAAGGTGGCGCTCGGGAACAGCTCGGGGCGCTGCGCGAGGCCGTCGAGCAGCGCGGCGATGCGCGCGAGCGCGGCGCGGTCGGGGGCGCCGGTGGCGAGTTCGCTGCGCACCGCGGTCAATGTCGTGCGCACGGCTTCGGCGCGGCGGGATTCGGGAGTGGCCTGGCTCATGAGAGTGCCTTTCGGTCGTCGTGATCGGGATGCAAGGGCGAGGCACGCGGCGATGTGCGTGGTGAAAATTGCAGCGCCTTCTCCTGCGGCGCGATCTGCAGCCCGCGCTCGTAGGCGCGGCGCACGGCAGGCCGCGCGGCGATGCGGCGCTGCCAGCGCTGCAAGTTCGGGAAATCGCTCAGCTGCAGGTGGTGGCGCAGCGGCTGGATCCACGGGAACACCGCGATGTCGGCGATCGAGTAGCTGTCGGCCAGGTGCTCGCGGCCCTGCAGCCGGTCGTCGAGCGTGCGGTACAGGCGCTGCGCCTCGTCGCGCGCGGCGGCGCGCTGCGCATCGCTCGCGCCGGCCGCCTCGCCCTCGTGCCAGCGCTGCAGCAGGCCGAGCCCGCTCGCCTGGTGCGCGGCATGCCAGAACAGCCACTGCGTGACCTGCCAGCGCCCGGCCTCGTCCGGCGGCAGCAGCGCGCCGGTCTTGCCGGCCAGGTACAGCAGGATGGCGCCCGACTCCACCACCGTCTGCGGCGCCGTGCCGCCGAACGGCGCGTGGTCGACGATCACCGGCGTGCGGCGGTGCGGGTTCAGCGCCGCGAACGCCGCCGTGTGGTGCTCCTTCGTGCGGATGTTCAGCGGGTACGGGGTGTGCGGCAGCCCGAGTTCTTCCAGCGCGATGGCGATCTTCATGCCGTTGCCGGTGGGCCAGTAGTAGAAGTCGATCATGGGTGGGGGTGGTGAAGAAGAGATCAGATGGCGAATCGCAAGCCCGCGAGTTCGAGGGGCACCTGCGGCAGCACCGGCGCGCGCGACGGGTCGAGGCTGCGGTTCAGGAAGGCGCGGGTGCGCTCGCTGGTCGGCGCATGGAACACGCGGGCGGCCGGGCCGTGCTCGACGACGCGGCCGGCCTCGGTGAAGACCACCTCGTCGCTGACCTCCTCGGCAAAGCGCATCTCGTGCGTCACCAGCACGCAGCTCAGCCCCTCGGCCGCCAGCTCGCGGATCACGTGCAGCACCTCGCCGACCGTCTCCGGGTCGAGCGCCGACGTGACCTCGTCGAACAGCATCAGCTCCGGGCGCATCGCCAGCGCCCGCGCAATGGCCACGCGCTGCTGCTGCCCGCCGGAGAGCTCGCCCGGCCAGGCGTCCTGCTTGTGCAGCAGCCGCACCCTGTCGAGCAGCGCCAGTGCCTCGCGCCGTGCCTCGGCCCGGTCGCGGCCGGCCACCAGCGTCGGCGCGATCAGCAGGTTGTCGAGCACGCTCAGGTGCGGGAACAGGTTGTACTGCTGGAACACGAAGCCGACACGCTTGCGCAGCGCGATGAACTCGGCCTCGCTGCGCAGCTGGTCGACGCGCGTGCCGCCGACGCGGATCTCGCCGCGCTGCGGCCGGATCAGCCCGGTGATGCAGCGCAGCAGCGTCGACTTGCCCGAGCCCGAGGGCCCGATGATCGAGACCGATTGCCCGCGCTTCACCTGCAGCGAGATGCCCTTCAGCACCTCGTTGTCGCCGAAGGACAGGTGCACGTCGTCCAGCGAGACCAGCGGTTCGTCAACGGAAGGCATGGCGTTTTTCCAGGGCCTGCGTGAAGCGGGCGATCGGGTAGCAGTAGGCGAAGAAGAAGCCGAGGATCGCCCCGTAGACGAGCACGGTGAAATCGGTGCGGGCGACGGTGTTGCTCGCGATCTGCGCGGTGTCGACCAGGTCGTGCACGCCCACCAGCGACGCGAGCGAGGTGCTCATCGCGATGCTCGCGTACAGGTTCATCCACGGCGGCAGCATGCGGCGCAGGCACTGCGGCAGGATCACGACGCGGAACACCTGGGCGCGCCGCATCGCGAGCGATTGCGCGGCCTCCCACTGTGCGGAGGGAATCGACTGCACCGCGCCGCGGAAGATCTCGGCCACGTTGGCGCTGGTCGGCAGCGCGAGACCCAGCACCACCTTCAGCCAGTCGGGGAACGGCAGCCGCCACGCGGCCGGGCCGATCTCGAACGGGAACACGTAGGTCGTGAAATAGATCAGCACCAGCACCGGCGCATTGCGGAACAGCTGCACCCACACTCGTGTGAAGCCCCGCAGCAGCGCTGCGTGCGACAGCGAGGCGGCGCCGATCACCAACCCGACCAGCGTGCCCAGCGCCACCGCCAGCAGGCTGATGCCGATGTTGGCGGCCATGCCGTGCAGCAGCGCAGGCATCCATTGCCACAGGTGCTCCAGCGCCGTCATTGCCCGTATCCCGGCATGCGCAAGCGCCCTTCCAGCCAGCGCCCGGCCCGAGCCACCGCCCAGGTCAGCGCGCCGAAGTACAGCAGGATCAGCAGCAGCAGTTCCAGCACGTTGTCGCGGTTGGTCCAGATCATGATCGACTCGTAGGTCACGTCCCCGACCGCGATCGCCGAGGCCACCGCCGTCATCTTCACCAGGTCGACCACGTTGTTCACCAGCGACGGCAGCGCAAAGCGCAGCGCGAGCGGCATCTCGATGCGCCACAGCAGATGGCGCCGGCTGAAGCCGAGTGAGCGTGCTGCCTCCAGCATGGCCGCCGGCACCGCCTGGATGCCGGCGCGCAGCGCCTCGGCATGGAACGCACCCTTGTGCAGAGAGACGACGATGAAGACCCAGACGAACGGCGTCAGCGGGTTGCCGGCGCCGAACTGCCTGAACTGCTGCGTGATCAGCATGTTCAGCACCAGGAAAGCGCAGTACAGCTGCACGAGGGTCGGCGTGTTGCGCGTCACCTCGACGAAGGCGCGTGCCGGCACGGCCAGCCAGGCGCGCCCGCTGGTCAGCGCCGCGGCGAGCGCGATGCCCACCGCGAGGCTGCCGGGGATCACCGCCACGCACAGCTCCAGCGTGACGCCCATGCCACGCAGGAAGGCCGAGCGCTCGCCCGCATCCAGCACGAACGCGTAGTTCAGCCCGAGCGGCTTCAGCGCCGCGACGGCAGCCTGCAGCAGCGCGTCAGCCATGCCGGCCTTCCGGCAGCGCGGCCACGGCCTCGGCGATGCGCCGCACCGCGTCGTGCAGCACCTCGTCGGCCGCAGCGGTCGACAGGCGGATGTACGGCGACAGCCCGAACGACGCGCCGTCGACGACCGCGACACCGGCCTCGTCCAGCAGCCAGTCGGTCACGTCGGCATCGGTGCGCAGTACGCGGCCACCGGCGCTGCGGCGCCCGATCAGGCCGCCGACATGCACGAACGCGAAGAAGGCACCTTGCGGCGGCAGCAGTTGCAGCCCCGGCACGCGCGCCAGCCCGTCGACGACGATGTCGCGCCGACGGTGGTAGGCGGCAGCCGCCTCGCGCACGAAACCCTGGTCGCCCTCGATCGCGGCCAGCGCCGCGGCCTGGCTGATCGCGCTCGGTGCCGACGACACCTGCGACTGCAGTGCCGTCATCGCCTGCGCAAGCGGCAGCGGCGCGATGCCCCAGCCGACGCGCCAGCCTGTCATCGCATAGGTCTTCGACGCGCCGTTGACGAGCACGGTGCGCGGCGCCAGGTCGGGCGCYAGCACCAGCAGGTGGCGCGCCGGCGCGTCGTCGAAGCGGATGTGTTCGTAGATCTCGTCGAGCACGACGACGACCTGCGGATGCGCGCGCAGCACCTCGGCCAGCGCGAGCCAGTCGGCCTCGCCGTAGACCGCGCCGCTCGGGTTGCCCGGCGAGTTCAGGATCAGCACGCGGGTGCGTGGCGTCAGCGCCGCGGCGAGCTGCGCGGCCGTCAGCTTGAAGCCGCTGGCCGGCGTGGTCGCCACGATCACCGGCTTCGCATCGCACAGCAGCACCATGTCGATGAAGGCCGGCCAGTACGGCGCCGGCACGATCGCCTCGTCGCCGGGGTCGAGCGTCGCGGCCAGCGCCTGGTAGAGCACCTGCTTCGCGCCGTTCGAGACGACGACCTGCGCCGGAGTCACATCCAGGCCCTGCGCACGCGCGAGCTGCGCTGCGATCGCCTGGCGCAGCGGCGCGATGCCCGGCATCGCGGTGTAGCGCGTCTGGCCGCCCTCGATCGCGGCGATGCCGGCCGCACGCACCGGCGCCGGCGTATCGAAATCGGGCTCGCCGGAGGTCAGCACGAGGATGTCGCGGCCCTGCGCGGCGAGGTCCTTCGCGCGCTGGCCGGCGGCAGCATTCGGCGACAGGCGGATGCGCCGGACGCGTTTCGACAGTTGCAGCATGTCGGGTCAGGCAGGCGTCTTGCGGAACTGCTCGTGCAGCTCCTTCAGCTTGCGAGTCGGCGGCATGCCGTTGCGCTTGCCGACCTCGATCAGCCAGCCGCTGCGGTGCCATTGCTGCACGATGCGGTCGATCGCCGCGCGGGTGTCGCCCTCGCCCTTGCGCACCCAGATCACCGACGGCGACGGGATCAGGTCGCCGGGCAGCGGCAGCTCGTAGTCGGTCCACTCGGGGCTGGTGGCCAGCAGGTGCTGCAGCGTCGGGCTGACGTGCACGGCGGCCACGCAGTTGCCGCCGCGCAACGCGAGCTGCGATTCGGGCTGGCCGCGGAAGGCCTTGACCTGCGCGCCGTACAGCTCCTCCAGCGGCTTCGTGAAATTGGAGCCCTGCGAGACGCACACCGTCTTGCCGCGCAGGTCGGCCCAGCTCTTCAGCCCCGCGCCCTTGCGGGCGATCGCGGCACCGCCGACCTCTTCGAACGGCGTCGGCACGAAATCGAGGATCTCGGCGCGCTCGGCCGTCCACTGCATGTTGGCGATCAGGATGTCGACCTTGCCGGATTGCAGGAACTGCACGCGGTTCGACGGCTGCACCTGCACCGTCTCGACGCCGACCTTCAGGCCGGCCGCGACGGCCTCGGCCAGCTCGACGTTGTAGCCGACGTGCTTTTGCGTCGCCGGATCGATGCTGCCGAACGGCGGGCCCGACAGCACGACGCCGACGATGAGCTTGCCGCGGCTGCGCAGCTTGTCGAGCGTGGCATCGGCCTGTGCAGGCAGTGCCACTGCGAAGGCCGCCAGCGCGGCCGCCATGAGGGCCAGGCGCTTCACGGCGCGGCCTTCAGCTTCGCGTGCAGCTCGGGCAGCAGCGGGTTCGGCGGCGTGATGCCCAGGCGCTTCTCGGTGTCGATCAGCCAGCCGCTGCGGTGCCAGCCCTGCACCACCTTGTCGATCGCGGCGATGGTGTCGGTCTCGCCCTTGCGGACCCAGATCACCGACAGCGCCGGGTTCAGCTCGGGCAGCGGCGCGGCGTAGTCCTTCYACTCGGGGTTGTCCTTCAGCAGCGGGTTGAGCAGCGTGGTGTCGTGCACCGCGGCGATGCAGTTGCCGCCGCGCAACGCGAGCAGCGATTCGGACGAGCCCTTGAAGCCCTTCACCTGCGCGCCGTACAGCTCGGTGAGCGGCTTCGCGTAGCTGCTGCCCTGCGACAGGCACACCGGTTTGCCGCGCAGGTCTTCCCAACGCTGGATGCCGCTGCTCTTCAGCACCGCCGCGGTGCCGCCGACGCGGTAGTGCGGCGTCGGCGCGTAGCCGAGGATCTCGATGCGCTCGGGCGTCAGCTCCATCGCGGCGATCAGCGCATCGACCTTGCCGGCCTGCAGGAACTGCACGCGGTTGGACGGCAGCACCTGCACCGCCTCCAGCTGCGCGCCGAGGCCGCGTGCCAGTTCGCGGGCCAGCTCCGGATTCCAGCCGACGAAGCGTTGCGTGGCCGGATCGATCGCGCCGAACGGGCCGCCGCTGATCATCACGCCGACGACGATGCGGCCTTCCTTGCGGATCTTGTCCAGCGTGGCGTCGGCTTGGGCCGCACCGGTGGCCAGGGCGAGCGCGCCGACAGCGAGGCGTGCGAGCGAAGCGAGGGTCATGGGGAGGTCCGTTGGGGAGCGTGGATGTGGAGGCGCATCGTAGGAAGCAGGCCGGTCGCCGTGAACCTTGCACGGCTCATATGCTTATGAATGAAGGCGTTGCGACGGGTGGCGATCGCCATCAGAACGCGTGCAAGTGATTGATCTGCAATGCATGGGATGTCGACCGATGCAGCCATGCCCTGCCCCGACACATCAGCGTTCACGATGTTTTCGCCTGCCGCGCTGATGCATTGGCACGCGCCCCACTCGCCGGCAGGCTGCGCGTGTTCCGGATCAGCTCGAAGGCCTGGCGCGCGACCGGGTTCGCGGTGTTCGGCCGCACCCACAGGTGGTAGCTGACCTCGGGCAGGCGCGGCAGGCCGTCGGATTCGCCGAGCACCCGCAGTTCGGGGCCGAGCAGTTCCATGCTGCGCGCGGTGACACCCAGGCCGGCCAGCAATGCGGCCTTCACGCCGATCAGGTTCGACGACGAGTACGACAGCCGCCACGGCACGCGGGCGCGGTCCAGCGCCTCGAGCGCGAGGCGGCGGAAGATGCTCGGCTCGTCGATCAGGATCAGCGGCAGCGGCTCGCGCGGCGACGGCTTGAACTGCAGCGCGCTGAGCCACACCGTCGGCGAGCGGTGCAGCAGGATGCCTTCGAGGGCCCTGTCCTCGCGGGTCGAGATCGTCATGTCGAGTTCGCCGCGCTGCAGCGACTCCATCAGGTGCGGGCTGCGGCCGACGTTGATCTCCAGCCGCAGGTGCGGCGACGAGCGCGCGATGCGCCCGAGCAGGCCCGGCAGCAGCGTGTCGGCCACGTCGTGCGGCGAGCCGATGCGCAGCGAGCCGCGCAGCCCGCTGTCGGCCAGCGTGTGCACCGCCTCGTCGTTCAGCGCGAGCATTTCGCGCGCATAGCGCAGCAACTGCCGGCCGGGGTCGGTCAGCAGCTTCTGGCGGCCCTCCTTCTGGAACAGCGGCAGGCCGGCCTGCAGCTCCAGCCGCTGGATCTGCTGCGTGACCGCCGACTGCGTGCGCCCGAGCCGCGTGCCGCCCGCGGCGAAGCTGCCGGCATCGACGACCGCGACGAAGCTGCGCAGCAGCTCGAGGTCGAAGGTGGCGGGTGCGCGTGGGGATGGGCTGGACATGGGGCTGCGGTGGAAGCGGCCGGGGACGGTAGCTGCCACGGCGCCGGCCGGGAACGACCGTGTGCGCAGATCGATATGCGGCCGCACAATATCCCGCCGCCTGGAACGTCTTCCCAGGCATGGATCCGCCAACGCCCCCTGCCCTCGTGACCGCACCCGACCCCGATCACGAGCAAGACATCACCGCCACCGTGCGCCGCGAGTCCGGCCGGCTCGGCGCGTTCATCCGGCACCGCGTGGCTGACCCGACCGACGCCGAAGACATCCTGCAGGACGTGCTCGAGGAGTTCGTCGAGGCGTACCGGTTGCCGTCAGCGATCGAGCAGGTGAGCGCCTGGCTGTTCCAGGTGGCGCGCAACCGCATCGTCGACCGCTTCCGCAAGAAGCGCGAGGAGCCGCTGGTCGACAGCGGCGATCCGGACGACACGGACATGCGGCTGGACCTGGCGCTGCCTGACCCGGAYGGCGGGCCGGAGGCGGCCTATGCGCGATCGGTGCTGCTGGGCACGTTGCAACAGGCGCTCGACGACCTGCCGGCCAACCAGCGCGAGGTGTTCGTCGCGCACGAGCTCGACGGCCTCAGTTTCAAGGAGATGGCTACGCAGACCGGCGTGCCGCTCAACACCTTGCTCGCCCGCAAGCGCTACGCGGTGCTCTACCTGCGCTCGCGGCTGCAACCCATCTACGACGAATTGGACGATTGAAGGAGAACGATGATGAGATTCAAGGCCATGTTTTTCGGGCGCTTCGTGCTGGGCCTGGTCGCAATCGCCGCGCTGGGCGGTGTCGTGATGGCACTGTGGAATGCGGTGATCCCCGGGCTGCTGGCCGGTGCGCAGGCGATCGACTACCCGCATGCGCTGGGCCTGCTGGTGCTGTGCCGCATCCTGTTCGGCGGCTTCCGCGGCTATGGTGGCTGGCACGGCGGCTGGCACGGCCATCGGTTCGGCCACCGCTTCGGGCACCGGTCCGGCGGACGCTGCGGCCCCGACTGGCACGCGATGACACCTGAAGAGCGCGAGCAGTTCCGCCGCGGAATTCGCCCTGACAATCGCCCCGACACCCGCCCGCCCGCCGACGCCCGCACCGGAGCCCCTGAATGAGCACTCCTTCCCTCGCGCCCCCGGCGCCGCCGCAGGCCTTCTCGCCGTACCAGAAGGTGGTGCTGGGGCTGCTCGCGTTCCTGCAGTTCGCGGTCATCCTCGACTTCATGTTGATGGCGCCGCTCGGCGCGCTGATCATGCCGGCGCTGTCGATCACGCCGAAGCAGTTCGGGCTCGTCGTCTCGGCCTATGCGTTCAGCGCCGGTGCGGCCGGGCTGCTGACGGCCGGTTTCGCGGACCGCTTCGACCGCAAGAAGCTGCTGCTGTTCTTCTACACCGGCTTCGTGCTGGGCACGCTGTGGTGCGGGCTGTCACCCACCTTCGAGAGCCTGCTGGCAGCGCGCATCGTCACCGGCCTGTTCGGCGGCGTGATCGGCTCGATCGTGCTCGCGATTGCCACCGACCTGTTCCCGGCGTCGATGCGCGGGCGCGTGATGGGCCTGATCCAGACCGCGTTCGCGGCCAGCCAGGTGCTGGGCCTGCCGGCCGGGCTGTACCTGTCGAGCCGGTGGGACTGGCACATGCCCTTCTTCGCGATGGCCGCGCTCGGCCTGGTGGGCGGGCTGGTGGTGGCCTGGCGGCTGCAGCCGGTGGATGCGCACCTGAAACTGCCGCAGGAGCGTGGCGCCTTCAGCCACCTGCTGCACACGGTGACCGTGCCGCGCCACCTGCTGGCGTTCGCGACGACCGCGCTGCTGACCACCGGCGGCTTCATGCTGATGCCGTTCAGCAGTGCCTTCACCGTCAACAACCTGGGCATCAGCATGCACAGCCTGCCGACGATCTACCTGGTGACGGGGCTGTGCACCATCGTGTTCGGGCCGCTGATCGGGCGGGCCGCCGACAGGTTCGGCAAGTTCCGCGTGTTCACGGTGGGCACGCTGCTGTCGATGACGATGGTGGAGATCTACACGCACCTCGACCCGGTGCCGCTGCCGGTGCTGATCGCGGTCAACGCGGTGCTGTTCGTCGGCATCTTCTCGCGGATGATCCCGTTCCAGGCCATCGTGGCGGGCGTTCCGACACCGGCGCAGCGCGGCGCGTTCAACGCGATCAGCGCGTCGGTGCAGCAGTTGTCGGGCGGCGTCGCGTCGGTGATCGCCGGCCACATCGTCACGCTGGGGGCCGACGGCCGGCTGCAGCATTTCGACCGGATCGGGCACGTCGTGGTGGGCGCGTCGATCGTGTCGTTCATGCTGCTGTGGCGCTTGCAGAAGAGCGTCGCAGCAGGCTGATCACGGCGGCGGCCAGCGCAGCCACCGCCCCGAGCGCCAGGCCCCAGTGCACCGCGCTCACCGACGGCAGCAGCGCGAACAGCAGCCCGATCGACAGGCTGCCGAGCGTCTGCCCGGTCAGCCGCGCGGTGCCCTGCGCACCGCCGGCCGCGCCGCTGCGCTCCTTCGGCGCGGCGAGCAGCATGTTCTGGTTGTTGGGTGTCTGGAAGAACCCGAAGCCGAGGCCCGTCAGGCTCGTGAAGATCACCATCGGCAGCCAGGGGTCGCCGTGAACCGGCCAGGCGGCGCACAGCGCCAGGCCGAGCGAGAGGCAGGCCCCGCCGATGGCGCAGAGCCACGCGGTCGGCACGCCGCGCCGGGCCAGGCGCGCCGACAAGGGCGCGGCCACCATCACCGCCAGCGGCCACGGCGTCATCAGCAGGCCGGTGGCGGCCACACCCAGGCCCAGCTCGTGCTGGAAGTAGAACGGCAGCGACACGTAGCCGATCATCTGCCCGGTGAAGCAGCACACCGACGCGATGACCGAGATGCGGAACGACGGCACCCGCAGAAGATCGAGCGGGATCAGCGGCGCCGCCTTCGGCATCTCGCGCCGCACCAGCAGCACCAGCGAAACGGCCGACACGGCGAGCAAGGCCGCGCCGTACCACGGAAACGACGGCAGCCAGTCGCTGCCCAGCACGAAGGCGGCGAACATCAGCGCGTTGAGCGCGATGCTGGCGATGTCGAGGCGGCGCCCGGTACCGGGCGGGTTCGGCAGCCCGGCACAGGCGGCCAGCACCAACGCGCCGACCGGCAGGTTCACCGCGAACAGCCACGGCCAGCTCGCGACCGACAGCAAGGCCGCGCCGACGGCCGGCCCGGCCGCCGAGGCGCCCGCCACCGTCAGCGCGTTCCAGGCGATCGCCTGGCCCAGCAAGCGGCGCGGATAGGTGAAGCGCAGCAGTGCCAGCCCCAGCGGCATCACCGCCGCGCTGCCCAGGCCCTGCAGGCATCGGGCCGCGACCAGCCAGGGCAGCGACGGCGCCAGCGCACACAGCACCGACGCCACGGTGAACAGCGCGATCCCGGCGGTGAAGACGCGGCGGTAGCCCAGCCGCTCGCCGACGGCAGACGCGGGCAGCAGGAACATCACGATCGCCAGCTGGTAGGCGGTGACGATCCAGACCGCGTCGGCCGGCGCGGCGTGCAGCTGCTGCGCGATGCTGGGCAGGGCGACGTTGGCGATCGCGCCGTCGAGC
>NZ_JBFUFQ010000079.1:0-25488 GCF_056403355.1 Rhizobacter sp. P2_H3
GGCCAGGATGCGCTGGCCGAGCGGGCTGTAGTGGTGGCTGCCGCGGTCGAACAGCGTGAGCGGATCGACGGCCTTCAGCGCCTCGTGCGGCACGGCCACGCGAAAGCCGCGTGCCTGCAGCTCGGTGGCGATCGCCGATTCCAGCGCATCGAGCCGCGCGACCGCCTGCGGAATGCGGCGCTGCCACGATTCGAACTGGGCCGCCTGCGGGTAGAAGCGGCGGTACTTGTCGAACTCGCCCGGCTGCACCTGGTAGTCGTTGGGCAGCAGCAGCACGACGGTCTCGCGCGCCGGCGGCAGCGCGCGCGCGAGCCGCTCCACCGCCGCCGCCGCGGCGCTCGCGAGCGTGGCGCGCTCGGCGTCGTCGAGCGCGAACAGCACCGGGTTGGCGCCCGGCGGCGATTGCCATTCGGCATTGAACAGCGCGTTCTTCGCGATCGTGAAGTCGGCCATCACGGTGCTGTGCACCGCCAGCCATTCGCGTGCAGCGCGAAAGCGCGGGATCGTCACGCTGCTGCGCGAGAAGAACATCTCGTCGAGGTCGTTGCCGAGGTTCAGCGAGACGATGTTGAGCAGCGGCGCGGTGGCCTGCCCGCCCTCGCGGTGATGGCGATAGTCGCTCGCCCACGACTGCAGCGATTCGACATCGGTGGCGGCCGCGGCCATCAGGCGCGCGCTGCCGACCCGGCGGCCGGGCAGCTCCGCCGCGACCAGCGCACCGAAGGTCTTGCCGAAATCGAAGCCCCAGCCGAGCGCCTGCGAATCACCGACCACCAGCACGTCGGTCTCGGCCGCGAGCGTGGCCGCGCTGCAGTCGGCCACGCGCAGGCCCTGCGCATCGGTGCACAGCGCGAACGGCTCGCGGCCGGCGAGCTGGATCGTCGCGTCGAAGCCGGCCGGCATGCGCAGCGCGCCGTCGGCGTCGCTGACGGCCGGGATCGCCGGGCGCTTGTTCAGGTGCACGATGCGGCTCATGCCTTCGAGCAGCAGCGCGACCACCGCCAGCACGACCAGGCATTCGAGCAGGGTGCCGGCGACCGTTGCGCGTCGGCTGCGCCGCTGCGCGGACGACGGGCCTTCGACGGGCTCGGTCCGACCCTTCGACAAGCTCAGGGCGAGCGGGGTTTGCTTGCGCATGGACCGGGGATTCAGAACAGCGGGTACAGGAACGGTGCCAGCGCGCCGGACGACGACACGATCGCCAGCAGCACCGAGATCACCAGCAGCACCGGCAGCAGGATCAGCAGCCAGCGCTGGCGCCGCTGCGCGAGCGCACCCACCATGTCGCGCAGCGACGCGGAGATGCTTTGGATCATCCAGACGATCTTCATGGGGTTCTCCTTGCGGGGTGGCAACGTCGGTCAGTTCAGTAGCGCTTGCGCAGCACCAGGTCGTCGATCACCAGCATGTCGATGCCGGTGCGGGCGAACATCGCGAGTGCCATGCGCGGGTGGCCGACCATCGGCAGCGAGCGCTCGTTCAGCGAGGTGTTCAGCAGCGCGGCCACGCCGCTGTGCTGGCCGAAGCGGTTCAGCAGCGCCCAGTAGCGCGGGTTGTCGTCGCGCGTGCAGACCTGCGGGCGCGTCGTGCCGTCGGCGTGGATCGCGCCGCGCAGCTGCGTGCGGTACGCCTCGCGCACCGGCCAGATGGTCTGCATCCACTTCATCACCGGCTCGCCGACCCAGCGGGTGTCGAGCACCTGCTCGGCCTGTTCGGCGGTGATCGACAGCGCATACGGCCGGAAGTGGGTGTGCGATTTCACGCTGCGGCTCATGCGGCGCACCGTGTCGAGTTTGCCGGGATGCACCAGCAGCGAGCGGTTGCCGAGCGCCCGCGGGCCGACCTCGAAGCGGCCCTGCACCCACGCGACGATCGCGCCGTCGGCCAGCGCCTGGCTCACCTCGTCGAGCAGGCGGTCTTCGTCGGTGTAGCGGGTGCTGCCGATGCCGGCGGCCGGCAGCGCGCCAAGCGCCTGGTGGCCGAGCAGGAAGCTGAACGAGGGATCGGCGTCGATCAGCGGTTCGAGATCGCGGTTCGCATGCGACGAGCCGAGGTACGGGTGGCGGATCGGCTGCACCGGGCCGTGCTGCGCGGCACGCAGCATCGCCGCGCCGAAGGCCGCGCCGCCATCGCCCGGGTCCGGCGGCACGAAGAAGTGCTCGAACGCGCTGCGCTCGATCAGCTCGGTGTTGGCCAGGCAGTTCAGCGCGACGCCGCCGGCGAAGCACAGGTTGCGCGAGCCGGTCTGGCGCGACAGGCGCGACGCGAGCCCGAGCAGCACCTCGGCCAGCACGTGCTGCAGGCTCGCGGCGATGTCGGCGCAGCGCTGGTCGTCGTCGGGCACCTGCTGCGGGCCGTCGGCCAGCGAATCGAACGCATACGGCTGGCGGAAATCGCGCGGCGGGCCGAAGGCGGCGATCAGCGGCGCGGCGAACAGCGTGGACGCGTCGCCGTCGAAGTTGAAGTGCGACACCTCGATCGCGTAGCTGCCGTCGGGCTCGCTGCGCATCACGCGGCGCATCGCCTCGACGAAGCGCGGCTTGCCGAAGGCGGCCAGCGCCATCGTGCTCGCCTCGCCGGAATTCGGCTTGAAGCCGAGGTAGGCGGTGAAGGCGGCATAGACGAGGCCGATCGAATGCGGGTATTCGTACTGCTCGAGGATCTGGAGGCCCTGGCTCGCGTCGCGGCTGGCATCTCGACTTGCATAAGCGAGCGTCGTGCAATCCCACTCGCCGATGCCGTCGAGCACCAGCACCGCGGCCTCGTCGAACGGCGAGGCGTAGAAGGCCTGCGCGACGTGCGAATGGTGGTGCGCCGCGAGGTGGATGCGCGACGGCGGGACGCCGAAGCGTGAGCTCAGCGCGGCACGCGTCCAGAGCTTGTCGCGCAGCCAGCTGCGGTTGGCCGAGACGAAATCACGCAGCCCGCGCGGAAAGCGCGCGAAGCCGTTGGTCAGCACGCGCGAGTACTTCGGGCCGGGCTGCTCGTAGAACACGACCTCGTCGACCTCGTCGAGCGCCAGGCCCTGCTCGCGCAGCTGCGCCGCCAGCGACAGCGCCGGGTAGCTGCTGTCGTGCTTCTGCAGCGTGTAGCGCTCCTCGGAGGCCATGCTGACCAGCACGCCATCGCGCACCACGCAGGCGGCGCCATCATGGAAGTCATACGACAGACCGACAATGTTCATGGGTCATCCTCGAACGGCTGACTGCGGACGAACTGCAACGGAACTGCTGCGCAACAGCGACAACGAAACTGCGGGGGACTGCAACGGCGAACTGCAAGGGAAAGCGCGCGGCCGCTCTAGGCGGTCGATCGCGTACAGCCGTGCCGCCGGCACGTGTGGGACGTGCCTCAGCGGATGGTCGCGGACTTCAGTGAGCCGATGGGCTCAGTCGGGGGGAGGGTRTCGGGCGACCGAGTGGGGTCATCGACGTGCACACCGATGGGCGTGCTGGCAGGAATGCGGAATGCGGTACTGCAGTGTGAAGCTCGTGGGCGGTGTGCCCCATCGGCTTGCGCATGAACAACTCCTGGTTAAGTTGCTGTTGACTGCACTGGCCGACGCAGAATAACGAAGCCCCCTGGATGCTGCAACCCTTATTTTCAGGGACGCTTCTAGGGACGCCACACCGCCGACACGAGCCACAGGTTGGCCGCGCTGATCAGCACGAACAGCGTCCACGCACCGGTCTTCAGCCACGGGCCATTCGCGAACGAGCCCATCAGCGCGCGGTCGCTGGTGAAGCGGATCAGCGGCCAGATCGCGAACGGCAGCTGGAAGCTCAGCACCACTTGGCTCGCCACCAGCAGCTTGCCGACGCCCGCGTCGCCCAGCCACAGCACGCCGCCCAGCGCCGGCAGCAGCGCGAGGCCGCGCGTGATCAGGCGGCGCTGCCAGCACGGGATCTTCAGGTCGAGGAAGCCTTCCATCAGCACCTGCCCGGCGATGGTGCCGGTGAAGGTGGAGCTCTGCCCGGCCGCCAGCAGCGCGACGCCGAACAGCACCGAGGCGAACACGCCGCCGACCAGCGGGTCGAGCAGGTGGTACGCATCCTGGATCTCGGTGACCTCGGTGTGCCCGCTGCCGTTGAAGGCCGCGGCCGCGAGCGTCAGGATCGCCGCGTTCACCAGCAGCGCGAGCGACAGCGAGACCACGGTGTCCAGCGTCGACAGCCCGATCGCCTCGCGCCTGCTCGCGTCGTCGCCGGCGACGTGGCGCGTCTGCACGATCGATGAATGCAGGTACAGGTTGTGCGGCATCACGGTGGCGCCGAGGATGCCGATCGCGAGGTACAGCGCCTGCGGGTTCTCGACGGCCGACAGGCGCGGCACGAAGCCCTGCGCGACGGCGCGCCAGTCGGGCCCGACCAGCGCGAGCTCGACCGCGTAGCAGGCGCCGATCGTGACGATCAGCCCGAGCACGATCGCCTCGACCTGCCGGAATCCCTTTCCCTTGAGCCCGAGCACGACCAGCGTGTCGAACGCGGTGATCACGATGCCGGTGACCAGCGACACGCCGAACAGCAGGTGCAGCGCGAGCGCACTGCCCAGCACCTCGGCCACGTCGCACGCGATGATCGCGAGCTCGGCCAGGATCCACAGCACGCGGCTGGTCGCCTTCGGGTAGTGGTCGCGGCAGGCGCGTGCGAGGTCCTTGCGGGCGACCAGGCCGAGGCGCAGCGAGAGCGTCTGCAGCAGCATCGCCGCGAGGCTCGACAGCAGCACCACGCACAGCAGCGCGTAGCCGTAGCGCGAGCCGGCCTCGATGTCGGTCGCCCAGTTGCCGGGGTCCATGTAGCCGACCGAGACCAGCAGGCCCGGGCCGGCGACGCGCAGCAGCTTGCGCCACAGCGGCGCCTGCGCGGGGATCGCGATGCTGCCGCGCACCTCGGACGGGCAGAACGGGGCGGTGGCGGTGCGCGGCAATGAAAACATGGGATCGCATTCTGCCGGCTGCTGACAACACGTTGTCAGCAGCCGCCGCGCAGCATCGCGGCTCCGTTCCAAGCCACGCAACCCGTCCACCCGGAGACCGCCATGACCGACCCCATCCGCAGCGCCCTCAACTGGTTCGAGATCCCTGTCACCGACCTCGACCGCGCCCAGGCCTTCTACGAGAAGCTGTTCGCCACCACGCTGCGCCGCGAGCCGATGGGCGACGTGACGCTCGCGGTGTTCGGCTACGACCAGCCGGGCGTCGGCGGCTGCCTGATCGCCGGCGACCGGGTCGCGCCGCCGTCGCAGATGGGCACCATCGTCTACCTGAACGCGCAGCCCTCGCTCGATGCGGTGCTCGAGCGGGTGCAGGCCGCCGGCGGCGCGATCACCACGCCCAAGGTGACGCTGCCGGGCGAGATGGGCTGCTTCGCCCACATCGCCGACAGCGAAGGCAACCGCATCGGCCTGCACGCGCTGGCGTAGCATCCGCCCACCATGCGCCGTGCCGACCGCCTGTTCCAACTCGTGCAGCTCGTCCGCGGGCGGCGCCTGACCACGGCCGAGTTCATCGCCGAGCGGCTCGAGGTGTCGGCGCGCACGGTGTACCGCGACGTCGCCGACCTGCAGTTGCAGGGCGTGCCGATCGAGGGTGAGGCCGGCGTCGGCTACCGCATGCGCGCCGGCTTCGACCTGCCGCCGCTGATGTTCACCGGCGAGGAGGCGCAGGCGCTGGTGGCGGCGGTGCGCATTGCGCAGCCGCGCATCGATGCGGCACTCGCGGCGCGTGCCGACGCGGCCTTGTCGAAGATCCTGTCGGTGCTGCCCAGCGCGGCGCGCGCGGCGGCCGAGAGCCTGGCGCTGTACGCGCCCACCTTCGAGTTCGATCCGCGGGCGCGCTCGCACCTGGAGCTGCTGCGGCTGGCCGCCGAATCGCGGCGCCGCGTCGAGCTGCAGTACGTCGACCTGAAGGAGGTCAGCACCGAGCGCACCGTGCGCCCGCTCGGCTGCTTCTACTGGGGCGCGGTGTGGACGCTGGCGGCGTGGTGCGAGACGCGCGAGAGCTTTCGCAGCTTCCGCGTCGACCGCATCCGCGAGCTGATCGTCACCGACACCGCGTTCCGCGACGAGCCCGGCAAGACGCTGGCCGACCTGTTCCGGCACAACGAGGCGGCGGCCGAGGCGCACCGCAACGCGAACGCGGCCTGAGCGACGGGCAGGGCGCCGGAGGGCGGCCCTCTAAGATGGCGGACCCCCACACCCTGCCCTGCCCTCCCATGATCCAGCTGTATTACTTCCCCGGCAACGCCAGCATGGCGCCGCACATGCTGCTCGAAGAACTCGGCATTCCGTTCGAGCTGGTGCGCGTCGAGAGAGAGAAGGGCGCGCTGCGCTCGCCCGAGTACCTGAAGATGAACCCGAACGGGCTGATCCCGGTGATGGTCGACGGCGACCTGGTGCTGTACGAGTGCGCGGCGATCTGCCTGCACCTGGTCGACACGCACCCGCAGGCCGGCCTGGCACCGGCCGTCGGCACGCCGCAGCGGGCGCACTTCTACAAGTGGCTGATGTGGCTGACCAACTCGCTGCAGCCGGCGCTGATCTCGTACTTCTACCCGGACCGCTACGTGCGCGATGCCGAGGTGGTGCCACAGGTGAAGGACTGTGCCGAGGAACGCGTCGGCGCGCTGATCGACCTCCTCGAGGCCGAGCTGGCATCGCACGGCAAGCCGTGGCTGCTGGGCGAGGCGTACAGCGCGCTCGACCCATACGCGCTGATGCTGTGCCGCTGGACGCGCAACTTCCACCGGCCGGCGCGCACGCTGCCGGCACTCGGCGCCTACGTGCAGCGCGTGCTGGCGCGGCCGGCGGTGCAGCGGATGTATGCGAGCGAGGGGCTGCAGCCGCCGCTGGTCTGAAGGCGGGGCGCCGCTTGGTGTGGCGCTTCTCCTTCATGTTGATGAGGATGGATGTCCCTGAGCCATTGACCGGGGCTGATCGCACGCGATAAGGTGCGTCCCCACGGCAACTGCATCGATGGATGCGCGCCAAGCCCGACCCGCTCACAAAAGCGGGCAGTGCACCCGGCCCCGCGGGCCGGCCCGTCGATCCCGTTGATTCCCTCAGGGAGAAGCCCTTGCATCCATCGCACCACGCGACCGTGGTGAGGTGCGGCGTTGCCGTGCCTCGGACGGTCTTGAACGTCATCTTCACGCTCTGGCTGCTGGCCTGTGCGACATCTGCCGTCGCGCAGTCGCCGGTCCAGCCTACGGCCGACCCGTTCAACTACGCACGCACGACGAGCTTCACCTACCGTCCGGACGGATTGGTGGAGACCGAGACGGTCGAGCCCGGCAACCCGCAGCTGTGCGTGGTGACGCGGTACCGCTACGACGCGCGGGGCAACCGCACCGGCTCGCAGGTGTCCAACTGCAGCGGCGCCACCGGCGACGCCGTGTTCACCCCGCGCAGCAGCAGCGTCAGCTACGGCGCGCAGACGGTGACGATCGGCGGCACGAGCGTGCAGATCCAGCCGGACACCCAGGTGAGCGGCCGCAGGAACGCGTTGCAGCAGGAGGAGACGCAGACGGTGGATCCGCGCTTCGGCACCGTGCTGAGCAGGACGGACGCGAACGGGYTGACCACGCGCTGGGAATACGACGACCTGGGTCGCRCGACGCGCGAGATTCGCCCCGATGGCACGCGCGTGATCACGGCCCACTGCCTTATCTCCGGGCGGATGAACCCGGCCGGTGACACCTCGAGCAACAGCCCCACCTGCCSGAACCCAAGCGCGGCCGAGATCCCGGCCGATGCGCTGGAGTTCACGCACGTGGAGTCGAGAGACGCCAGCGGCAGTGAGGGCATCAAGAATGGCCCGTTCACCCGCAAGTACCTGGACCGCGCAGGTCGGCTGCTGCGCCATGTGACCGAAGCCTTCGACGGACCGACGCAACCCGGCGGCACGAGCCGGCTGATCGTCACCGACACCGAGTACGGCGATCTGGGCCAGGTGCTGGTGCAGACGCAGCCGTACTTCCTGGACAGCGGTTCGTCGACGAGCGCAGGCAGTGCCGACAGGGGCCTCACGCGCACCGAGTACGACGCGATGGGCCGCCCGGTCCGGGTCTACACCGCCGACCCCCAGGGCAGCCAGCCGGGCGTGAGCTTCGGCCACCACGGCACGCGACGGGCGCGGGTGTCCAGCCTGGCCTACGGAGCGCTGGTGACCACCACGACCGACGACCAGGGCCATACGCGGCGCGAGGAGCGCAACGTCGAAGGCCGGCCTATCCGCATCACTGATGCGCAAGGTGCGCAACTCGTCCACCAGCGTGACGCGTTCGGCAACTTGGTGGCAACGAAGGACGCGCTGCAGAACACGGTGCAGATCAGCTACGACGTGCGTGGCAACAAGCTCAAGCTGATCGACCCGGACGCCGGGGTGATCGAGTACCGCTACGACGCGCTGGGCCAGCCGGTGTGGCAGCAGAACCCGTTGCAGAAGCAGCGCGGYGGSCARACGACGATGGCCTACGACGTGCTCGGGCGGATGACGCAGCGCATCGAGGCGGAATACCAGAGCACCTGGACCTACGACAGCTGCCTGATGGGCATCGGCAAGCTGTGTGAGACGAGCACCAGCACCGGCATCCATCGGCAGTGGGCGTATGACAGCCTGGGGAGGTTGACCAGCACGCGGACCGACATCGCCAATGGGCCGAGCTTCGCGAGTGCGCTGAGCTATGACGCGAACGGCCGGCAAGCGACGCAGACCTGGCCGACCGGGCTCACTGTGAACTACGGCTACACGCCCAAAGGATTCCTGAACAGTGTGTCGCTGGCAACCGCCGTGACGGTGAGCCCGCTGCCCGCGACACCGGGCGGCACACCGGGTGCGAACGTCACGCTGCCGGCCGGCACAGTGCTGTGGCAGGCGCAGGCCTGCAACGCGTGGGACCAGTTGGAGCAGCAACGGTACAGCAGCTCGGTGGTGAGCAAGTCCGGCCACGAGGCGGCCACCGGCCGGGCCAGCAGCCTGATGGCAGGCAAGGGCAACGCCGCCGACGTGTTGAACCACGGCTACGTGTGGGACAGCCTGGGCCGGTTGACGAACCGCAACGATGCGAACGGGGATGGCAGCACCGGCGCGGTGACCGAGAACTTCGAGCACGACGCGCTCGGCCGGCTGCAGCGCTACACGGTGGCGGCTCCTGCGATCAACGGCCTCGTGCGCACGGTGAGCCTGCAATACAACGCGCTGGGCAGCATCCTCTACAAGAGCGATGTCGGGGTGTACAGCTACAACGCACAGGGCGCCAATGCAGTGCGGCCGCATGCGGTGCAGAGCATCGAAGGAGCGGCGGCCAACACCTACGGCTTCGATGCGAACGGCAACATCGCCAGCGCGACGGCGGGCAAGTACCGCGGGATCACGTACACCGGCTTCAACCTGCCGGACAGTCAGAGCGGAGTGCAAGGGCCTGCAGGCGGGCCGAGCTACGTGTGGGGCTACGACGAGGACCACGCGCGCATCCGCGAGGTGCGGACGATCCCGAGCGGCACCAACGCCGGCACGCGGACCACGTGGTACCTGCATCCGGACAACGCAGGGGGACTGGCCTTCGAGAGCGAAGTCAACTCACCCACGAGCCTGAGCGCAGCGAACCCCGCGGTCACGAGCAACCGCCACTACCTGAGCGCTGGCGGCCAGAGCCTCGGCGTGCTGGTGAGCACGGGAGCGTTGCCCACGCTCGGCGCCGCGCAGACCGCACCAGCCGTGCAGTCGAGCCTGAGCGCGGTGAAGCTGGAGTACTGGCACAAGGACCACCTGGGCAGCATCGCGGCAACGACGGATCACAACGGCAACGTCACGGCCCGCAACGCCTACGACCCGTTCGGCAAGCGCCGTTTCTCGAACGGCAACTACGACGCAGCAGGCGCGCTCGGCATCGACTGGAGCCCGGCCGTCAACAGCGGCACCGACCGCGGCTTCACCGGCCACGAGCARCTCGACGACATCGGGCTCACGCACATGAACGGGCGGCTGTACGACGCGGCCCTMGGGCGCTTCCTGTCMGCGGAYCGGGCCGTGACGAAGCCCTAYGAACTGCAGAGCTACAACCGCTACAGCTATGTCGAGAACCGGCCGCTGAGTGGCACGGACCCGAGCGGSTGGAATCCGAATGAGCTGACGCCGRGCAAGACCTGGGATCCCGAACTCTTCGTGATGGAGGAGGTGAAGATCACCGGCACGGGCGTGCCCACRCTGCCTGCGCCGAAYCTGACCTGCWCRTCRTCMTGCCTGGGRGGACTCTTCARGCCGGGGCCGCCGACCTTCGTGCTGATGGCCGCACCGGGCACGCCAGTTCAGAAGTCGTTCCAGCAGGGYCTGAACGCGGGGGSCGCCAAGACCACGAGAGTGGTCGCCGGGATGCGCGASTACGTCCACAAGGAGGCTGAGAACGGATCCGTGCTGTGGAAAATGGTYGATGCGGTACTGTCCGTGGGCGATTCCGAGGAGCAGGCTGCTGATGGGTTGTCGACGGAGGCAGAAAAGCGCCCTCCAAATCCGAATGGGCGGAAGGGAAGTCCTGAACATCAGGCTGAAGTCGAAAAGGCTGAAAATGAATTGCGCAACAAGTATGCGAATGATCCCAACATTGAAGTGCAAACAGAGGTTCGCGTTCGGACTCCGGGTGGAGACAAGGAGAATCGATATCTCGACGTGGCTGCAAGAGACAAGAGAACTGGCGAGATAGTTGAAGGTGTGCAAGTTGGTAAGGAGACACAGGCCGGAAATCCGGTGGCTCGTGAGCGACGTGCAATACAAGATGTGAGTAAAGCATCGCCCGGCACGAACGTATCATTCCGACCCTATGACCGCTGAGAAAATCCTATGGGAAAGCAAATTGAAATTTTGACGACAGATCTTGATCTTCGGGATCTGGGAAAGTCTCTCAGGAGCAGGGGGGATGTCGCTCTTTTGTCAGATATTGCAAACAGTGATTTCAGTTCGCTCGGTACGCTAGACCAATTGCCAATTCCAATCGCATTCGCGGGAGAGAGGTCGCTCGTTTGCTATTTGGCACCCATGCAATTGCCTGCTCGAATATTTATTGAACCAGATAGCCCAGTCAAGATGCATGTCAACATTCATAAGTCGCACATCATCGAATTCTGGCGTCCATTCTACGATGGAAAAATCATGCGACCTGGGCGTCTCTATTATGAAGATCGGGTTCTCATTGGCAATATATTTGTGCAGAAAGACCAAGCCTTTTGCGATTGGGCGAAAGGTGTACTGGCTTTTGTGAGAAAAGAACTTCGCCGTGACCCGGCACGCGGAAGCTATCTCGGCGAGGACGCCGCAAACGCAATCGATAGCGGCCGAGTAGTGGTTGGATCCATTCTCAGATAGCCCGTGCGTGGGGCACCATCCTGGCGGACGTTGCCAAGCATTTGGCGAATGCTCTGGAGTCCAGGTATGCGACCAATGCGGGCGAGGATTGATGCATTGAAGGCGTCAATTGCCGCTTCATTTGCATCGAAATTCAAGCCGGCGTCACCCCACCTGCGGCCACGCCCGCTGCGCCGGCCGCATCTRCTCCCACGCCCGCGCGAGCTGCAGCACGCCCAGGTCGTCGTGCCGCGCCCCGATGATCTGCAGCCCGATCGGCAGCCCGTCGCTCGTGTAGCCGCAGTTGATGCTCGCGGCCGGCTGCTCGCTCATGTTGTACGGCAGCGTGAACGCGATGTGCTCGAACGGCCGCGCCGGGTCGTTGGTCGGGCACGGCAGCTCGGCGGCGAAGGCCGGGATCGGCGCGGTCGGCGACAGCAGCGCGTCGAACGGCCGGCAGGCCGCGACAGCGGCCTCCCGCATCGCGCCCATCTGGCTGTAGCCGTGGAACACCTGCGCGCCGCTCAGGTCGGCGCCGCCGCGCGCCCAGTCGACGATGAACGGCAGCACCTTCGCGCGCCGCGCCTCGGGCAGCGCCGCGATGTCCATCCAGGCCCGGCAGCGCCAGAAGCGGTCCATGCCGTCGATCATCTCGCGCGTCATGAACGGCGCGACCGGCTCGACGACTGCGCCCGCGCCTTCGAACGCACGCGCCGCCGCCTCGACCGCCGCGCGCACCTCCGGTTCGACCGGCAGGCCCCAGCCGGCGTCCATCAGCAGGCCCAGCTTCAATCCGCGCAGCGGGCGCTCGAGCTGCGACCAGGCGATGTCCTGCCAGGGCAGGTTCATCGTGTCGCGCATGCCGGGGTCGGGGCGCGACAGCACATCCATCAGCAGTGCCGCATCGGCGACCGTACGCGTCATCGGCCCGGCCACGCGGCCGGCGTACGGCGGCTGGATCGGGATGCGGCCGAGGCTCGGCTTCAGCGTGAAGATGCCGCACCAGCCGGCCGGCAGCCGCACCGAGCCGCCGATGTCGGTGCCGACGTGCAGCGGCCCATAGCCGGCAGCAGCGCCCGCGGCGGCCCCGGCGCTGCTGCCGCCCGGGCTGCGGCGCAGGTCCCACGGGTTGCGGGCCAGCGGGTGGAAGCTCGACAGGCCGGACGACAGCATCCCGTAGTCGGGCATCGTCGTCTTGCCGAGGATCACCGCGCCGGCTTCGCGCAGCCGCGCGGCCGGCGGCGCATCGGCCGCAGCCGGCACCAGCTCGGTGGCAGCGGTGCCCAGCGGCACCGGCGTGCCGCGCGTCGCGATGTTCTCCTTGATCATCGCCGGCACGCCGTCGAGCGCACCGAGCGGCGCGTTCGCGAGCCAGCGCGCCTGCGAGGCCTCGGCCTGCGCGAGCGCGGCGGCCGCATCCAGCGCATAGGTGGCGCACAGCCGCGGCTCCCAGGCCGCGATGTTCGCGAGCACCGCGCGCGTCACTTCCACCGGCGACAGCGTGCGCGCCGCGTAGGCCGCCAGCAGCTCCACGGCCGACAGCTGTGCCAGCGCGTTCATTGCCAGCTCACCGCGCCCATGTCGTTCGCGAACACCGGCGAGCTGCTCCACAGCCCCTTCAGCCGCTTGTTCGCGACCATGAACTGCGGCAGCTGGAACAGCCAGGCGTTGACCGCGTCGTCGGCCAGCCGGCGCTGCGCATCGCCGAGCAGCTTCAGCCGCTCCTTCGCGCCGGTGCTGGCGTCGTACTTCGCGACGATCTCGGCGTAGGCACGGCCGTCGTAGCCGAAGTAGTACGACGGATCGGCATACACCGCGAAGTCGAGCGGCTCGACGTGGCTGATGATCGTCAGGTCGAAGCTGCCCTTGAACGGGCCGGCCAGCCACTGCGCCCATTCGACGTTGTCGATCTTCGCGACGATGCCCACCTTCGCGAGCTGCGCCGCGACGATCTCGCCGCCCTTGCGCGCGTACTGCGGCGGCGGCAGCGAGAGCGTCACGTTCAGCGGCGTCGCGACGCCGGCCTCCTTCAGCAGCGCGCGGGCCTTGTCGGGGTTGTACGGGTTCACGCCGGTCAGGTCGATGTAGCCGGCGTCGCTCGGCACCATGTGGCTGCCGATCGGCGCGCCCTGGCCTTCCATCGCGCCGGCGATCACCGCCTTGCGGTCGATGGCCATCGCGATCGCGCGGCGCACGCGCACGTCGTCGAAGGGCTTGCGCTTGTTGTTGATCGCGACGAGGGTCTTGCCCTCGGTGCCGCCGATCGCGACCGTGAAGCGCGGGTCGTTCTGGAACTGCACCAGGCTTTGCGCGGCCTGGAAGCGCGGGAACGCGTCGACGTCGCCGGCCAGCAGCGCGGCCGATTGAGCGGCCGGGTCGTTGATGATGCGAAAGCTCACCTTCTTCAGCTTGATCGCGGCGGCGTTGCGGTAGCCGTCCCAGCGCGACAGCACCACCGCGGCGCCGCGCGACCAGCTCTCGAAGCGGAACGGGCCGGTGCCGATCGGGCGGGTGGCGGTGGTGGCGGCGCTCTTCGGGTCGAGGATCACCGCGGTGTTCTCGCCGAGGCGGAACAGCAGGTTGCCGTCGGCCTTCGCGAGCACCAGCATCACTGTCTGCGCATCGGGCGTCTCGATGCGGGTGATGTTGTCGAACACCGTCTTCTTGGCCTTGTTGGTGCTGCCCTCGGCGCGGGCGCGCTCGAAGCTGAACTTGACGTCGGACRCGTCGAAGGCCTCGCCGTCATGGAACTTCACGCCCTTCTTCAGCTTGAAGGTGTAGAGCCGGCCGTCGGGGTCGATGCTCCAGCTGTCGGCCAGCAGCGGCGTCACGCTGCCGTCGACGTTGATCTTGGTCAGGCCCTCGAGCACGTTGTAGTGGACGATCTCGCCGATCGACGCCGCCGCCGAGGTGGTCGGATCGAGCCCGGGCGGCTCCAGCGTGATGCCGATGACGGCGCTGTCCTTGCGGGACTGGGCTGCGGCGAGCGTCGCGGCGCACAACAGCAGCGTGGCGGTGGTCTTGAGGGCTGGATGCATCGGAAGATGGTAGCCCGGAAGTCGCTACGCGGCGGCGACCAGCGCGCGGGTGTACGGGTGCTGCGGCGACCGGAACACCTCGTCCGACGCCCCGCGCTCGACCACCTCGCCGCCGCGCATCACCAGCACCTCCTCGCACAGGTGGTCGACCACCGCGAGGTCGTGGCTGATCAGCAGGTAGGTCATGCCGAAGCGCTGCTGCAGGTCGGTCATCAGGTTCAGCACCTGCGCTTGCACAGAGACGTCGAGCGCGCTGACCGGCTCGTCGGCGACGATCAGTTTCGGCCGCGTCACCAGCGCCCGCGCGATCGCGATGCGCTGGCGCTGGCCGCCGGAGAACTCGTGCGGATGCCGCGCGGCATCCGACGCCCGCAGCCCGACCGCCTCCAGCGCCTCGGCCACCWGCCCGACCGCATCAGGCGTACCGTCGGGCAGCGGCTCGGCGACGATGCGCCCGACCCGCTGCCGCGGATCGAGCGACCCGTACGGATCCTGGAACACCATCTGGAAATCGCGCCGCGCCGCGCGCAACCCGGCCGGCGCCAGCGCATTCAGGTCGCGGCCGTCGAACAGCACCCGGCCGCTGCTCGGCGGCTCCAGCGCCATCGCGATGCGCGCGAGCGTCGACTTGCCCGAGCCCGATTCGCCGACGATCCCGAGGTTGCACCCGGCCCGCACCGCCAGGCTCACGCCGCGCAGCGCGTCGACCACCGGCGCCGGCTGCAGCAGCCGTTCGCGCGGCAGCGTGTAGCGCCGCGTCACCTGCTCCAGCGCAAGCAGCGGCGCCTCGCCGACCCCGGCGCTCACGTCAACAGTTGGCGCGCCGCGAGGCTGCGCATCAGCGCGGTCAGCCCGAAGCGCCACGGCGCGATCTCGTCGCAGCGGCGCACCCGGTTCACCAGCGCACCGAACGCCGGCGACGAGACCGTGACCACGTCGCCCACCACGTGCGTGAAGCCCTGGCCCGGGCCCAGCCGGTCCTGCGTCGGCGCGAGCATGGTGCCGAGGAACAGCATCAGCCCGTCCGGGTACTGGTGGTGCGGGCCGATCGCCTGCGCCGCCAGGTCGAGCGGATCGCGGCTGATCTTCGCGAGCGTGTCGCGGCCCTCGACGCGGAAACCGTCCGGCCCCGCCACATGCAGCGCGATCTCGCAGCGGCGCAGGTCGTCGATGCCGAAGTGCGCGTCGAACAGCCGGATGAACGGCGCCATCGCGCACGAGGCGTTGTTGTCCTTGGCCTTGCCCAGCAGCAGCGCGCTGCGGCCCTCGAAATCGCGCAGGTTCACGTCGTTGCCGAGCGTCGCGCCGCGCACCCGGCCGCGGCTGTCGATCGCGAGCACCACCTCGGGCTCCGGGTTGTTCCACGACGAGCCGGGGTGCAGCCCGACATCGGCGCCGGTCCCCACCGCGGCCATCGGCGGCGCCTTCGTGAACACCTCGGCGTCCGGCCCGATGCCCACCTCCAGGTACTGCGACCAGGCGCCCTGCGCGATCAGCACCTCCTTGACCTGGGCCGCCTGCGGCGAGCCGGGCACGATGCCGGCCAGGTTGTCGCCGAGGATGCCGGTCAGCGAGCGGCGGATCTTGTCGGCGCGCGAGGCATCGCCGCGCGCCTGCTCCTCGATCACCCGCTCCAGCAGGCTCGCGATGAAGGTGACGCCGCTCGCCTTCACCGGCTGCAGGTCGCACGGCGCCATCAGCCAGGCCTGGGTGCCGTCGCGCAGCGATTCGTCGCTGTTGGCGAGCGCCGCCTCGTACGACGCGATGCGCGGCGCCTGCCCGGTGCGCAGCGCCGACTGCACCGAGAACACCGGGTCGTCGAGTTCCAGCAGCTGGCTGCTGGTGGCAGCGACGGTGGACAAATCGTGCAGGTCATCGCCGGTCAGCGTGACCAGCGTCGGCCCGCTGCCGGGCACCCACAGGCGGCCGACCAGCGTGGCGTGCCGGGCGTCGTGGGGCAGCGATTCGGCGACGGGCATCGGCAGGGGGGGAAAGTGGAGGGTCATGGAGGCTCTCGACAGGGTTGGCAGGGTGGCGGCGTTGACAGGGCAGAAGGGTTTGTCCCGCTGAAGCTTTCGGGGCAGGCGCTTACGATGAGAATCCGCGCTGTCCCACGAAGACACGAAGGAAGTCCCGATGCTCAAGACGATATCGCCGCTGCTCACGCCCGACGCGCTGCACGCGCTGGCCAGCATGGGCCACGGCGACGATCTGGCGATTGTGGACGCGAATTTCCCCGCCGCCCAGGTGGCCCGCCAGTCCGGTGCGCGGCTGGTGCAGATCACCGGCGCCGACGCGCCGGCCGTGCTGGCGGCGTTGCTGCCGCTGTTCCCGCTCGACACCTTCGTGCCGCAATGCGCCTGGACGATGCAGGTGGTGGGTGATTCCCGCGCCGTGCCGCCGCCGGTGGCCGAATTCCGCAAGCTGCTGCACACCGCCGGCGAGCGCGAGCCGGCCACGCTGGAGCGCTTCGCGTTCTACGAGCAGGCGCAGCGCGCCTTCCTGATCCTGCGCAGCGGCGAGCAGCGCAAGTACGGCAACCTGATCCTGCGCAAGGGGGTGGTGTCCACCGACTGACGTTTTCCATCGGGTCTGGCGCGAGGGGAGCCGCGCCGTCATCGCTCCCACTGACGGGAGAAGACCATGACGATTCCTGCCGCATCCGCCTCGTTCCACGGCATCTGGCCGGCGCTGCTGACGCCGCTGAAGCCCGACCTCGGCATCGACCTGCACCGCTTCGGGCTGCACGCCCGCTCGCTGATCCACGCCAAGGGTTGCGGCGGCGTCGTGCCGTTCGGCACCACCGGTGAGGGGCCGGCGTTCTCGGTCGCCGAGCGCCGCGACGCGGTCGACGCGCTGGTCGGCGAAGGGGTGCCGGGGTCGCAGATCCTGGTGTCGACCAGCTGCGCCGCGCTGCCCGACACGCTGGCGCTGACGCGCCATGCGCTCGGCATCGGCGCGCACGGCTGCCTGATGATGCCGCCGTTCTACCTGAAGGGCGGTGGCCACCAGGTGACCGACCAGGGCGTGATCGACAGCTACCGCCAGGTGATCGACGGCGCGGCCGACGACCGGCTGCGGCTGTACCTGTACCACATCCCCCAGGTCAGCGGCGTCGGGCTGTCGCGCAAGGTCGTCGAGACGCTGAAGCGGCTGTACCCGCAGACCATCGTCGGCATCAAGGACAGCAGCGGCGACACCGCGCACACGCTGGCGCTGGCCGATGCGTTCAACGAGACGCTGATGGTGACCGCCGGCCACGAGCCCGACCTGCCCGAGCTGGCCCGCCGCGGCAGCACCGGCGCCATCAGCGGGCTGGCCAACTTCATGCCGCACGTGGTGCAGCGGCTGGCCGGCCGGCCCGATGCGCCGAACACCCCGCACGACGTGTCGCGCGTGCGGCTGCTGCTGGCGATGCTCGGCCCTTACGCGCTGACACCCGCTTTGAAGGGCATCATGTCGGCCCTGAGCGGCGAACCCGGCTGGTTGCGGGTGCGCGCGCCGCTGGTGGCGCTGACGCTCGACCAGATGCACACGCTGCAGCATGCGCTGAAGCCGATCGCGCTGGACCTCGACGTCGACTGAGACTGATCCGAACAAGGAAGCTGGAGACTGCATGATTGTTGATTCACGGCGCCGCCGCCTGGCGGCCGGCCTGGTGTTGTCCGGCGCGGGGTTGTCGGGCGTGTCTGCGCCGTGGGCGCGTGCCGCCGGCAAGACGCTGCTGCGCATCTCGACCCCCGCGGTGCCGGACGACTGGCACGCGAAGATGTGGACGGTCTTCAACGAGACGCTCCAGCAGTCGGCCCCCGGCGAGTTCGAGGTGCAGGTCAACCTGAACGCGGCGCTGTTCAAGCAGGGCACCGAGCCGGCGGCGATGGCGCGCGGCAACCTGGAACTGGCGTCGATCTCGGCCTTCGACATCGCGAAGCTGCTGCCGGAGTTCTCGATCTTCACCGCCGGCTACATGCTGCGCGACCCGCAGCACCAGCAGAAGGTGTTCAACGGGCCGATCGGCGACGAGGTGTTCCAGCGCGTCTCCGACAAGCTCGACGTGACGGTGCTCGCCACGGCCTACCTCGGCACGCGCCAGCTCAACCTGCGCGACACGCGCAAGGTGATGGTGCCGGCCGACCTGAAGGGCGTGAAGCTGCGCATGCCGGGCTCGAAGGACTGGCTGTTCCTCGGCGAGGCGCTGGGGGCCACGCCGACGCCGCTGGCCTTCGGCGAGGTCTACCTGGGCCTGAAGACCGGCACCATCGACGGCCAGGACAACCCGCTCTCCACCGTGCGCGCCGCCAAGTTCTACGAGGTGACGAAGCAGCTGGTGCTGACGGGCCACCTGGTCGACGGCCTGTTCATCGCGGTCGCCAACAAGACCTGGAACGCGGCGAACCCGGCGCAGCGCCAGAAGCTGAAGGCGGCGGCGCAGGCGGCGGCGCGCTGGAACAACGAGAACCGCCTGAAGGAAGAGGCGCAGCTGGTCGACTTCTTCCGGCAGCAAGGCCTGCAGGTGACGACGCCCGACGTGGCCGCGTTCCGCCGCACGGTGCAGCAGGCGTATGCCGCGTCGGAGCAGGCGAAGTCGTGGCCGAAGGGGATGCTCGAGCGCATCAACGGGGTCGCCTGATGCGCAGCTGGCTGAAACGCGGCGCCGAGGCGGTCGGCGGCGGTCTCTTCGTGCTGCTGTTCCTCGTGTTCCTGGTGCAGATCGTCGCGCGCTTCGGCTTCGACCGGCCGCTGCCGTGGACCGACGAGCTGGCGGTGGTGCTGTACGTCTGGGTGATCCTGTGGTCGACCGCGTTCGTCGTGCCGCAGCGCGAGCACGTGGCCTTTGACCTGGTCTACAACGCGATGCCGGCCGGTGTGCGGCGGGTGTTCCGCGGCCTCGCGGCGCTGCTGTTCGGCGGCCTCGCGCTGTGGGCGCTGCCGGCCAGCTGGGACTACATCCGGTTCATGGCGCGCGAGGGCACGCCGGTGCTCGGGCTGCCGTTCATGGCGGTGTTCCTGCCGTTCGCGCTGATGCTGGTGGGGGTGGTGGCGCGCAGCGCGCACACGCTGTGGCGCATCGCACGCGGGCTCGACCATGAGTTGAGCGGCGAGGTAAAGGCATGACGGCGGCGCTGTGGGCGCTGATCGGCGTGCTGGTCGCCGGCTTCGTGCTGCGCGCGCCGATCGGCTTCTCGATGATCGGCAGCGGCATCGCCTACCTGGTCGTCAAGGGGCAGGACGTCGGCCTCGCGGCCGAGCAGGTGCTGAACGGGCTCTACAACAGCTACGTGCTGCTGGCGGTGCCGCTGTTCATCTTCGCGGCCAACCTGATGAATGCCGGCACCATCAGCGAGCGCATCTTCGACTTCTGCCGCATCCTGGTCGGGCGRCTGCGTGGCGGGCTGGCCCAGGTCGACATCCTGGTCAGCGTGGTGTTCTCCGGCATGAGCGGCAGCGCGATCGCCGATGCGGCCGGGCCGGGGCTGGTGACGATCCGCCAGATGCTGAAGAAGCCGGAGTACACGCCCGGTTTCGCCGGCGCGGTGGTGGTGGCGAGCGCGACGCTCGGGCCGATCATCCCGCCGTCGATCCCGATGGTGATCTATGCGCTGGTGTCGGGCAGCTCGGTCGGCGCGCTGTTCCTCGGCGGCGTGGTGCCGGGCGTGCTGATGGCGCTGCTGATGATGGGCGTGGTGCAGGTCATCGCGACGCGGCGCAACATGCCGCGCGAGGACAAGGTGCCGCTGCGCGAGTGGCCGGCCATCCTGTGGCGCGGCGCGCTGCCGCTGTCGCTGCCGGTGCTGCTGCTGACGGGCATCTACACCGGCATCTTCACGCCCACCGAGGCAGCCGCGGTGGCGGCCTTGCATGCGCTGGTGCTGGCCGGCGTCGTCTACCGCGCGCTCAGCTGGCGCACGCTGTGGGGTGTGGTGATGGAGTCGACGCGTTCGAGCGCGGTGATCACGATGATCCTGGCCGGCGCGTTCATGATGAACTACGCGTTCACCGCCGAGGGCGTGCCGCAGTCGCTCGCGGCGTGGATGGCGGGCTTCGACCTCGGGCGCACCTCGTTCCTGCTGCTGGTGAACCTGCTGTTCCTGGTGCTCGGCTGCTTCATGGACATCTCGGTGCTGCTGCTGGTGTTCGTGCCGATCCTGCTGCCGATGGTGAAGTCGCTGGGCATCGACCTGGTGCACTTCGGCGTGGTGATCGTGCTGAACATGATGATCGGGCTGATCCACCCGCCGTTCGGCATGCTGCTGTTCGTGACCAACGCGCTGACCGGCATCCCGATCCGCGACATGCTGCGCGAGGGCTGGCTGTTCATCGTGATGCTCTTGCTGCTGCTGCTGGCGATGACGCTGTTCCCGCAGATCGTGCTGTGGCTGCCGCAGTCGATGGGGTACCGCTGACGGCGTCGATCCTGATGCACCGCGCGGCGTGATCGCCACCCACGCCGACAGGCGTTGGCAAGCCCGCCCGGCAGGCCTCTACCACCCACCCGCAGCGATCCGCGAACGGGCACCCCGCCGGCCACTCGCCCAGCGCAGGCACCCTCCCCGGGATCGTTGCGAGCCGCGCTCCCCGCGGCGCCCCCAGCCGCGGCCGCGCGCCGACCAGCCCGCGGGTGTACGGATGCGCCGGCGCCGCCAGCACCTGCGCGCCCGGGCCCTCCTCGACCACCGTTCCGCCATACATCACCAGCACGCGCTCGACACTGCGCGCCATCAGGTCGAGGTCGTGCGAGATCAGCAGCAAGGCCATGCCGCTGTCGGCGACCAGCGCGCCGATCAGCGCGAGGATCTCGCGCTGCAGCGTCGCGTCGAGCGCGGTGGTCGGCTCGTCGGCGATCAGCAGCTCGGGCCCGCAGGCCAGTGCCGTCGCGATCATCACGCGCTGGCGCTGCCCGCCCGACAGCTGGTGCGGCCGCGCATCGAGCCGCTGCGCCGCCTGCGGCAACTGCACGCGGTCGAGCAGGCGCAGCGCCTCGGCGCGCGCGCTGCGCGCGTCCAGCCCGCGGTGCACGCGCAGCGGTTCCGACACCGTGCGCCACAGCGGCTGCAGCGGGTCGAGCGCCGTCATCGGCTCCTGGAACACCATCGCGATGCGCCGCCCGCGCAAGCCGCACAGCGCCGCATCGTCGAGGCCCACCAGCTCCTGCCCGTCGAAGCGGATGCTGCCGCCCGCACGCGCCGCGTCCGGCAGCAGGCCCATCAGCGCCAGCGCCGTCATCGACTTGCCGCAACCGCTCTCGCCGATCAGGCCCAGCGTGCGGCCACGCGCCAGCGTGAAGTCGACCCCGCGTACCGCCTCCACCGGCCCGTGTGCCGACGGCAGGCTCACGCGCAGGTCGCGGACCTCCAGCAGCGCGCCCGTCATCGGCGCTGCCCCTCGAGGCGCGGGTCCAGCAGGTCGCGCAGCCCGTCGCCGACCAGGTTCAGCCCCAGCACCGCGAGCGCGATCGCGATGCCCGGGTACAGCGCCAGGTGCGGCGCCTGGTACATCATCTCCTGCGCCTCGTTCAGCATGCGTCCCCAGCTCGGCTGCGGTGGCCGCACGCCCAGGCCCAGGTAGCTGAGCGCCGCCTCGGCCAGGATCGCGACCGCGAACTGGATCGTCACCTGCACGATCAGCGGCGCCGCGATGTTCGGCAGCACGTGGTCGAGCGTGATCTGCCGGCGGCTGCGCCCGCAGGCGCGCGCGGCCAGCACGAAATCGCGCGACCACACCGCGCCGGCGGCCGAGCGGCTGATGCGCGCGAACACCGCCGCGTTGAACACCGCGATCGCCGCCACCGCGGTGACGATTCCCGGCCCGGCCAGCGCGGCCAGCATCAGCGCGGTCAGCAGCGCCGGGAACGCGAAGCTGAAATCGGCGCTGCGCATCAGCAGCGCATCGAGCCAGCCGCGCCGGGCCGCGCCGAGCAGGCCGATCGCCGTGCCGAGCAGCGCGCCGGTCCCGACCGCGGCCACGCCGACCAGCAGCGAGGTGCGCGCGCCGGCGATCAGCAGCGACGCGATGTCGCGCCCCAGGCTGTCGGTGCCGAGCCAGTGCGCGGCGGACGGCAGCAGCAGCTTGTTCGGGATGTCGATCTCGGTCGGCGGGTAGGGCGTCCAGACGAGTGACAGCCCCACCGCGGCGAGCCACAGCCCGACCAGCACGCAGCCGGCGACGAAGCTCGGGTGGCGTTTCATCGATGGATTGCCTTCAGCCGCGGATCGATCGCGACCAGCACCAGGTCGACCGCGAAGTTGATCGCGATCACCGCGGCGGCGAACAGCATCACCACGTTCTGCACCACCAGCAGGTCGCGGTTCGCGATCGCCTGGAACACCAGCAGCCCGAGTCCGGGCAGCGCGAACACCTTCTCGACGACGATCGCGCCGGTCAGCAGGTTCGCGAACTGCAGCCCCATCACCGTGAGCACCGGCACCAGCGCGTTGCGCAGCACATGCCGCCACAGCACCGCGCGCCGGCCGAGGCCCTGCGCGCGCGCGCTGCGCACGAAATCCTCGCGCATCACCTCGAGCACCGCGCTGCGCGTCACGCGCGCGAGGATCGCGGCCTGCACCGCGGCCAGCGCGACGGCCGGCAGCAGCAGCGAGCGCAGCGCCGCGGCCGGGCCTTCGTCCCAGCCGGCAAATCCGCCCGCGGGAAACCACTGCAGCTTCACCGCGAACACCAGGATCAGCAGGATCGCGAACCAGAAACTCGGCACCGCCATGCCGAGCTGGCTGAAGGCCATCACGCCGGCATCGCCGAGCCGGCGGTGGCGCGATGCGGCGAACACGCCGAGTGCCAGCGCGAACACCGTCGTCAGCACCACGGCGATCAGTGCGAGCGGCACGGTGACGAGCAGCCGCTCGGCCAGCAGCTCGGCGATCGGCGCGTCGTACGCGACGCTGCGGCCCAGCTCGCCGCTCGCCAGGCCGCGCAGCCAGTGGCCGTAGCGCACGAGCGGCGGCTGGTCGAGCCCGAGCTGCTGCGCCAGCGCCGCGGCCGCCTCCGGCGTCGCGCCGGTCTCCAGCCGGACGTCGACCGCGCTGCCCGGCAGCAGCGCGAGCACCGCGAAGATCAACGCCGAGGCCGCCAGCAGCGTGGCGATGAAGGCGGCGCAGCGCTGGATCAGGAAGACGCTGATGGGCGCGGCCTCAGAGGGTGAAGATCTTGCCGGGGTTCATGATGTTCTTCGGGTCGAGCGCGCGCTTGACGGTGCGCATCATGTCGACCGCGCCGGCACCCGCCTCGCTGACCAGGAAGCCCATCTTGTGCAGCCCGATGCCGTGCTCGCCGGTGCAGGTGCCGTCCAGCCGCAGCGCGCGCTGCACCAGCTGCAGGTTCAGCCGCTCGGCGGTCTCGCGCTCCTCCGGCTTGTCGGGGTCGATCAGGTAGGCGAGGTGGAAGTTGCCGTCGCCGACGTGGCCGACGATGTAGTACATCAGCCCCGAAGCCTCGACCTCGGCGACGCTCTCGTTGATGCACTCGGCCAGCCGCGAGATCGGCACGCAGGTGTCGGTGGTCACGGTGCGGCTGCCGGGCTTCATCTGCAGCCCGGCGAAGTAGGCGCGGTGGCGCGCGCTCCACAGCTTCGTGCGCTCCTCCGGCGTGGTCGCCCACTGGAAGCCCTCGCCGCCGAACTCGCCGGCGATCTCCTGCACCGTGGCGGCCTGCTCGGCCACGCTCGCCTCGCTGCCGTGGAACTCCATCAGCAGCAGCGGCACCTCGGGCAGCGCCAGCTTGTCGTGCCGGTTCACCGCGCGCACCGCGTTCGCGTCGAGCAGTTCGCAGCGCGCGATCGGCACGCCCATCTGGATCAGCTGGATGGTGGTGCGCACCGCGGCGTCGATGCTCGGAAAGCTGCAGGTGGCGGCCGAGATCGCCTCGGGCAGCGGGTACAGCTTCAGCGTGATCTCGGTCATCACGCCCAGCGTGCCTTCGCTGCCGACCATCAGGCGCGTCAGGTCGTAGCCGGCCGACGACTTGCGCGCCCGCGTGCCGGTGTGGATCACCTCGCCCTGCGGCGTGACGACGGTGAGCGCGAGCACGTTGTCGCGCATCGTGCCGTAGCGCACGGCGTTGGTGCCGCTGGCGCGGGTGGCGCTCATGCCGCCGAGCGTCGCATCGGCGCCGGGGTCGATCGGGAAGAACAGCCCGGCATGGCGGATCTCGGTGTTCAGCTGCATGCGGGTGACGCCGGCCTGCACGGTGACGGTGAGGTCCTCGGGGCGCACCGAGACGATGGCGTTCATGCGCGTCAGGTCGATGCTGACGCCGCCCTGCACCGCGAGCAGGTGGCCTTCGAGCGATGAGCCGGCGCCGAACGGGATCACCGGCACGGCATGGCGGTCGGCCAGCTTCACCACCTCGGCGACCTCGTCGGTGCTCTCGCAATACACCACCACCTCGGGCGGCGGCACGTCGAACGGCGACTCGTCGCGGCCGTGCTGCTGGCGCACCGCCAGCGCCGTCGAGCAGCGCTCGCCGAAGCGGGCCCGCAACGCCTCGACCATCTCGGCGGGAACCGGCCGCGGATCGAGCTGCGGCAGCAGGTGGGCGGGGATGGGAGCGTTCATGGGCGAGGTCTCCGACAACGGAAGAGAGATTCTGCACCCTAGAATCTGCGACCCCCACACACAAGGCCTCCGTGTCGCTGGATACGCTGACCACCGCCGAAACCCCCGAAGGCATCGCGCTGTCGCTGAGGCCGGCCGGCCTGGTGCCGCGCGTGCTGGCGTTCGCGGCCGATTTCGGCATCCGCGTCGTGATGTTCTTTGCGCTGTCGGCGCTGCTGGGCCTGGGCGGCGGCCTGGGGGCCGGGCTGCAGCTGATGATGTATTTCCTGCTCGAATGGTTCTACCCGGTGGTGTTCGAGCTGGCGCTGGCCGGCGCCACGCCGGGCAAGCGCATGCTGGGCCTGCGCGTCGTGATGGACTCCGGGCTGCCGGTGACGCCCGCCGCGTCGATCATCCGCAACCTGCTGCGCGCGGCCGACTTCATGCCGCTGCTGTACGGCTTCGGCCTGCTCGCGATGCTGTGGCGGCCCGATTTCAAGCGCCTCGGCGACATGGCCGCCGGCACGCTGGTGGTGCATGCCGGCAGCGTCGAGCTGCACGGCGCGCTGCC
>NZ_JBFUFQ010000080.1:0-25459 GCF_056403355.1 Rhizobacter sp. P2_H3
TCATTGCTCCATTCTCTCAATCGAAGGAGCCTCCTCTATACCCGGGGCGATTCAATAGTGACCTTCACGGATGGACGAGGACGCCGTTCACCCGCGGGCCAGCGGTTCTCGGCTCGCCTCTTGTGAGGCCCAGGAAGTGTGAGTTTGGTGGCCCTGAGAAGGGCCGTGGGCCGATCCAATCCATGTTCATCGGTGCCAGAGGATCAGTGCATCGAATGTCGGCAACTTCATATCCACGCTTCTCGACGAAAACGCCGGCGTGCTCAGCGGAGTCGCCTGTTCCGCCACCGTAGACCTGCAACTTGGGCCGCCAGACGCGCTCGATCTCGGGCGCGAGGGCCTCGTCGCGTCGACTGCGCGCGCACCGCCTGCGAGGGTCACCGAGACGCCCGCGACGTTTTGGGTCTGGACCTGAGCGTCGGACCAGTCGCTGTTCGATGTCAATCGAATCGGTCTGAATTTGCATCCTGTTGCATGGCGTCTCGCCGCGCCAACGCTGCACGTCGCTTTCGTCGGTTCGGCACAGTTTCATCAATTTTGCCCCATGTCGCGCCCCACACAATCGCGCCGGGAATTGAGAGCGTGGCACGTCGAACGACATGTACGCGCCGCACTTTGACGCCATAGGAACTTCACGATGAGCATGCCAAGCCAACGCCCGACACGTGCCACTGCAACAAGCGCACTGCTGTGCGCACTGGTGCTGTCATCCTGTGGAGGTGGCAATAACTCGGGCACCCCATCGCCGCCTGTCGGCTCTGCACCTGCACCAGCACCAGCACCAGCACCAGCACCAGCACCAGCACCAGCACCTGCTCCTGCTCCTGCCCAGGCCACCACCTGGAAGAGCGTGAAGTTCGGTGGTGGCGGCTACGTCAGCGGCCTCGTCTTCCATCCGACCACCGCCAACCTGCTGTACGCGCGCACCGACGTCGGTGGCGCCTACCGCTGGAACCAGGGCACGTCGTCCTGGACGCCCATCACCGACGGCCCGGGGTTCGGCGGAGGCGAGGAACGATTCCACGGCATCGAAAGCATCGCCGTCGATCCGAACAACGACCAGCTCGCCTACCTGGCCGCCGGCATGTACACGTCCGGTGGCAACGGCCGCCTGTACATCTCCAGCGACCGCGGTGACCACTGGACCCATGTCGCCCTGCCCTTCCCCCTGGGCGGCAACAACCCCGGCCGGGCCATCGGCGAACGCCTGATGGTCGACCCCAACAAGCCGTCGACGATGTTCTACGGCTCGCGCACGGCTGGCCTGTGGAAGAGCGCCGACTCGGGCCTCACCTGGGCCCAGGTCACGTCGCTGTCGAGCGCCACGTTGACCCAGGACCAGGTCAATGCCTTGGGCATGAACAGCGCGATGGGCGTCGAGACGGTCGTCTACGACACCGGCACCAAGGGCAGCGGCTCGGCCACGCAGACGATCTACGCGCCCATCGCGCCGGACTACGTCCAGACAGCAGGCCTGGCCTCGAACCTGTACAAGTCCGGCAACGGTGGCGCCTCGTGGACCCCGGTCTCGGTCCCGATCTCCGGCTATCACATCCCGCACATGGTGCGCGCCGCAGACGGCATGTTCTATGTGGCCTTCACCAAGGAGACCGGCCCGGGCGCCGGCGGTCCCGCCCGTCTCTACAAGTTCGACGGCAGCAACTGGACCTTGCTCGACAGCAACGACTCCGCCGGCTACGGCGGCGTGTCCGTCTCCGGCACCGGCTCGACCACGCGCATTGCGCTGGGTGTGACCAACACCTGGGGCAGCTTCAGCGGCCAGCAGATCATCCGGCTGTCCGACGATGCCGGCCGCACCTGGCGCGAGATCGCGGCCACCATGCCGCATACGCCGGCCGACGCGGCTTTCTGGGGCTGGCCCGACGACATCGAGATCGATCCTGCCAACCGGGATCACATCCTGTACGGCCATGGCGGCGGCGTCTGGGAAACCCGCAACGCGTCCTCGGCCACCCCGAGCTGGAACGAGCTGAACGACGGCATCGAGGAGACTGCCGTCCTGGGCCTGGCCACGCCGCCGGCGGGCGCCACGTACACCGTGATCAACAGTACGGGCGACATCGGCACCTGGGTGCACACCAACCTCGCGACCAAGCCGACGCTGACGCCGGCCACCAGCTGGAGCAACGGCTTCGCCGCCGACATGGCGTGGTCGGACCCGCAGTACATGGCCACCATCGGCGTCGTCCTGGGCAACAGCACCAGCTACGGCGCGTGGTCCGGCGACGGCGGCAAGACCTGGGCGAAGTTCGCCACCTACCCGCCGGGCGTCGCGGACAACAAGGGTGGGGAAGCGAGCATCGCGGTCACGGCGCGCAACAGGGCGGTCTGGGCGCCCGGCTACTCGGTACCGTCCTACACCACGGACAACGGCGCCACCTGGGTGCCGACCAATCTGCCGGCGATCGACAGCATCTTCCCCCGCGCCTACCACCTGGTCGCAGATCGCAAGAACCCGAACAAGGTCTATGCCTACGATTCCGGCGGCCATTGGTGGGGCACGCCGGGCAAGGTCTACGTGTCGACGGATGGCGGCCACACGTTCACGCTGAGCCAGGGCTCGGTGGCCGCGGGGCTGGCCCCCGGCTACTTCTCGAACAATTCGCTCGCGGTCAACCCCAACGCCGAGGGCGACCTCTGGCTGGCCGACGGCAACGCCGTGTACCGTTCGGTGGATTCAGGGGCGACCTGGACGAAGCTGAGCCAGTTTGCGTCGATCCCGGGCAGCAACCCGTGGCCCGACGTGCAGGGCGCCACCCTGGTGGCATTGGGCAAGGCCAAGCCCGGCGCTGCGTACTCGGCAGCGGTCTACGTGGTGGGCGTGGTGAAGGGCATGTGGGGTGTGTACCGCTCCGACGACGCCGGCGTGACCTGGACTCGCTTCAACGACGACGCTCACCAGTTCGGCGGCATGAGCGTCATGGCGGCCGACCAGAACGTCTATGGCCGGATCTACGCCAGCGGCACCGGCCGGGGCCTGCTGTACAGCAATTGACTCCCGTCCACTTCATCCCCGCATCGCTCATGAACAAGGCAACTGCGTTGGGCACCTTGCCCGATAAGCCGGCACGCCGCGACTTCGTGCGCACCGTGGCAGGTGCCGGACTGGCTGCCGTAGCCTGTGGTGCGGCGGCCGCTGACGCCGACCCTTCCGCCAAGGTCTCCGCCGCCGAGTGGGCGCCGGGATCGGCCGGGCAGCGCTACGGGGCGATGAGTTCGGGAATGATGTGTCGAAAGGCGGATTCCGTCACGTTGCGGATTTCGGCCGTGCTACGGTCATGACTACGCGAGTTCTCGCGCCTACGATGTCACTGAAATGGTGGGTAGGAACGGACCACCATTTTCGGCACCGACATCAAGCTGATCCATTGCGGAAGGCCGCAATCTCATCACCGTGATATCGGAGCGAGGAAGGTCGTGCGCCAAGTTGAGCTTGGCGGGGCAACCAATCCGCACGTATGAAATGACCGCTCATATGTTCAACACCACCAACTTCGCCCGCGCGCTGCTCCTGTTGACCTCCGCCGTACTCATCTCTTGCAGTGATGAGCAAAACGCGAGCGAGGATTTGGCGGAAAGCAGCGGCTCCGCGGGAGGCGGAGGCTCACAGCAGGTTCATGCCATGAAGCACCCGGGTACGCCGCTCACCCTCTCGGATCTCCAGACGCTCAAGGCGTATGTCGATCAGGGCAAGGAGCCGTGGACGTCCGCCTTCAATCAGTTGGCAAACAGTCCCACGTCCAGGCTCAGCTATGCAGGGCATGGTGGCCCGTTCGCGAAGGTGAGCCGCGCGCCCGACGAGAATCTCTGGGCCTGGCGCAACGACATGACGGCCATCTGGGATCTCTCCCGGATGTGGTATTTCACTCGGGACGAGCGGTACGCGGAGAATGCGAAGAAGTTGCTGCTTGGTTGGGCCACCACCCAAGTCGAGTTCTCGGGTCGCGAGTCGATGCTCGACCTGGGCGAATACGCTTTCCAGTTCGTGGGCGGCGCGGACATCCTGCGCAGTACCTGGCCGGGCTGGAGGGAGGACGACACGGCGACCGTCAAGAAATACTTCAGGAACGTCCTGATGCCGGCAGCGAATCCCTATGGCGACAGCTCGTACGGGGCCGCCAACAAGGGCGCACTCGCCCTCGTCGCCAGCGGACTCATGGCGATCTACAACGACGACCGCGAGACATTGGACAAGGTCGTCTACCAGACCCGCACCCTCGCCCATATCGGACTGCGAAACTCCAACGACATCGGCATGCTCGGCGACTACCTTCGCGACCAGGGGCACTCCTATGGGCAGCTCAAGTCACTGACCATGCTCGCCGAGGCGCTCTGGAGCCAGGGCATCGACATCTATTCCGACCTTGATGACCGCCTGCTGGCGGCGGGTGAGTATTTCGCGAGGGTGAACGAGCTCGTCCCGACGACAGCCCTTCCTTTCGGCACGACTGATCGCTACTACATCACCGACGTCACCGGGCACGGCTGGAACGGCGCCAATGGCGGAAACGTCGCGCTCACCCAGCTCTATGGCGCCTACGTCCTGCGCAAGGGCCTCCAGGCCCCCTTCATCGCTCAGAGACGCGGCTGGATGCCCGTGGACGGCACCAGCTTCATGTTCCTCAAGGACGCCGACACCACGAAGGCGACGCCGCCGTCGGCGCTGCCCATTCCTTCGACCACCTCGATCACCGCAGGGTTCAGCAATGCGGACATCGGGGGCGCCTCCCCAGCGGGCGTGTCCACCTACGCCAACGGCAAATGGACGATCCAGGGTGCGGGCAACGATATCTTGTGGGGCACGCAAGACGGCTGCCACTTCACCTACAAGGCCATCACCGGCAACGGCGCCATCATCGCGAAAGTCGAGTCGGTCCAGAACACCAGTCCGGCCGCAAAGGCGGGCGTGATGATGCGAACAAGCCTGGAACCAGGCGCTCCCCGCGCCTGGATGGCCGTCGCCAGCCGAGGCAACGCCGAACAGAACATGCAGAAACTCGCGGTGTATGGTGGCGCGAACTATGCGACCAAGGGCATGGACATCGCCAGCTCCACGCCCTCGTACTGGGTGAAGCTCGAGCGCATCGGGAACATCATCACCGGCTACTTGTCTCCCGACGGCACCAATTGGGCTGCCACCGATGTCGGCCGCATTGACGCGCCCGTTCCCGACACGATCTATGTCGGCCTGGTTGTCTCCTCGGTTGCCAAGGGCCTGAACACCTCCACCTTCAGCAACGTCCAGATCACCGGCGGCGACGGTGGTGCGCCGAGAGTCATTCCCGCGGCGCCGGCCATGCTGCTGGCCTCGCCGGGCGATGGCGCGGTGCCGCTGCGCTGGCAGGCATCCTTCGGCGCGACCAGCTACACGGTCAGGCGCGCGACATCCATCGACGGCCAATACGCGACCGTCGCGTCGGGCGTCACAGGCAGCAGCTACACGGACAAGTCGGTGACCAATGGCGTGACCTACTACTACACGGTCACGGCGAGCAATTCCGCCGGAACGAGCGGCAGTTCTCCGGTGGACAGCGCCACACCGGCTCATCCGATGGTGAACGTCGCCACTGGTGGCACCGCGAGCGACAGCACGAACACGAGTGGCGCCATGAGTGCCTTCGACCAGAACACGGCGTCGGGATGGTTCTACAAGGGCACGACCGGCTGGCTGCAGTATGACCTCGGCCACACGGAACGCGTCCAGCGCTATGCGATCACGAGCGCCGGCGGCCTGGTCCCGCGCGACCCGAAGGACTGGCAGTTCCAGGGCTCCAGCGACGGCACCACCTGGACCACGCTCGACACGCAAAGCAACCAGGCGTTCGCCCAACGCCTCGAGCTGAAGACCTACGCGATCGCAAATCCCGCTGCCTATCGCTACTACCGGCTCAACGTCACAGCCAACAATGGCGACAGCGTCTTCACGGATCTTGGCGAATTCGGGCTGCTCGTTTCCAAGCCGCAGTGATTGCACGGCAGGCGGAGTTTCCGGCGCGCTTCCAGCTCATCGCGGCGATGAACCCTGCCCGTGTGGCCACCTCGGCAGCACCATCACGACCGCTCACCTCGCGAAGCCAGTCAGTACCGGCGCGTCTTGGCCGTCCAGTGACGGCCGTGCCAGTCGCGCCGGACTGGCCCTCGGGACAGCGACGACGTGCCGCGGCGATCTGTGAATCAGCCCATGAAGCCGAGGTTGCGCACGCTCGCATCGAAGTTCGCGAGGTTCGGGAAGACTGTCAGCGCGTCGGTGTCCGACACGCCGAACCAGCGCGCCAGCGTGGCGCCGAACTGATCGACCGAGGTGGTGGGGAGCAGGCTGCCGTTGCCGATCTGGTTCGGGCTGCTGTCGAACTCATTGTTGTTCGCGTTCTTCGCGCCCAGCACCGGGACCTTGCCGTAGATGTCGCCGCCCTTGACCGCGCCACCCATCACGAAGTGGTGCCCACCCCAGCCATGGTCGGTGCCGTCGCCGTTGCTCGTGAACGTGCGTCCGAAGTCGCTCGCCGTGAACGTCGTGACCTTGTTCCGCGCGCCCATTGCGCCGAGCGCGGTGTCGAAGTAGCGCATCGCGTGCGCCAGGCGCGCCATCAGGTCGGCGTGGCTGCGGTTCTCGCCGTCGTGCGTGTCGAAGCCGCCGAGGCCGACGAAGAACACCTGGCGCTTGGCGCCGATGCCGGATGCGCTGCTCGCATCGATCATCCGCGCGACCATCTGCAGCTGCTGCGCGACGTTGCTGAACGCCTTCGCGCCGGTCAGCGGGTTGTCGTACTGTAATTTCGGGTCGGCACTGGCGTTGTAGTTGCCGCCGCTTGCCGGCGGCGTGCCGAACATCGGATCGCTCGGCGCCTTTAACGCGGTTCGCAGCGTCGTCTCGGCGTCGATCGAGCGCGCCGCGACCGCGGCGAGATCGGCCTCGAAGACGTGGCCGCCGCGCGTCGCAGAGACGACCTGCTGCACCGCGGTGGTCAATTCGAGCGAGCCGAGAATCCGGCCGCCCACGGGCGCGCCCAGTTGGATCGCGCCGTTCGGGCTGACCTGGTACTGCTGGACGCTCTGACCCGTCAGCCACACCGAGTTGCCGGAGGTCGAGATCGCCGTGAAGATCGCGCGGCTGTTCTGCGACACCATCAGGTCGCCGAGCCGGCCACCCCAGCCGACCGTCGCGCCTTCGGGCTTGAAGGACAACCAGGTGTTCGACTGGTCGTTGTGCGAGAACAGCATCGCGGGCCGCCGGCCGCTGCCGTTGTTGTACGTTTGCTTGGTCAGCGGCTCGACCAGCGGGCCGACGTTGGAGATGATCGCGAGCCGCTTGTCGGTGTTGAACATCGACTGCAGCGAGCCCATCAGCGGATGCAGCGCGAACGTCTGCGTGCCGCCGCCAGGCGCCGTGCGCGCGGTGGTCGGCGTGATCGGCAACACGCCGCCGAGCCGTGCCGGCGAGCCGGCCGCGGCGCTGACGACCGCCGCGGTACCAGGCGCCATCAGTGCAAGCGAATCGGGCGCCTGGTTGCGCACCGTCGTGTAGTTGGTCCACGAGGCCGTGTCGGTCGGCAGGATCGTGTTCATCGAGTCGTTGCCGCCGTACAGGAAGATGCAGACGAGCGCCTTGTAGTCGCTGGCCGACTGCGCGGCGGCCGAGCCGATGGCGGCCAAGTTCAGCGCAAGCGGCGCGGCTGCGGCGCCGGCGGCAGACAGCACACCGGCGTTGCGCAGGAAGAGACGTCGGGACAGGTGGTGGTCAATCATGGTGGACTCGATACGTAGTTGCGCTCAGCGCTGCACCTGGAACTCGGGCGACACGACGGTCAGGAAGATGGCCGTGCGCACGCGGTCTTTCTTCGCGAGGTCGACGTCGGCCTGGTTCGACTTGTCGGTCTTCAGCGCGGGGATCGCGAACGTGTCGACGCAGTTGCTGATCAGGCTCTTCAGCGCGGCCGGCATCGTGCCGTACATCAGGCGGGCGTTCAGGCGATCGACGAGGGCCGAGCTGTTGTCGGCGAGCGCGAGTTCGGCGCCGTAGTCGGGCTGCAGGTCGCGGCGGTTCACCGTCGTGCCGTTGACGGTGGTGTTGAAGATGCCGACGCCGTCCACAACGTTGTAGAACATATAGTTGACGTAGCCTGCAGCACTGGTCTCGCTGGCCAGCTGCATTTCCGGCACGGCCAGGCCCGCTTGCGCCGCCCCCGTGCCGGGCGGCACGTAGCCCGGACGATAGAAGTTGAAGACCGACGGTGAGCGCAGCGGCGATTGGCCGAGAGTGAAGGCAGCATCGTCGGTGGTGCCGACGCGATAGTCGCCGGTGTCGGACTTGAACGCGAACGCGCGCATGAAGGCCGAGAGCTTCAGCACCGGCTCGCGCAGCTTGCCGGAGCTCGTCGTCATCTGGCGCGCCTCGGGGTTCATGAGCACGGCCTTGACGACCGCCTTCATGTCACCGCGCACGCCGGAGCCGTTGTTGGCGAACCGCGCCGACACCGCGGCGACGTAGGCCGGGCTCGGGTTGCTCGTGACCAGCCGCTGGATCAGCTGCCGGCCGATGAACGGGCCGACGTTCTGGTGGTTGTACAGCGTGTCGAGCGCGATCTTCAGGCTCGCATCAGGGTCGGCCGTGCCTTGGGCGGGGATCGTCACGCCGAGGAACTTCTTCTCCTCGGTGCTGTGGTACGCCGGATAGCCGCGCACTGGCTTGGTGGTGCGGTCAGGATCGCCGACGCCCGCCTTCTGGCCGAGGAAGAAACAGCTGCTGTCCGGCCAGGCGGGGCAGGCCCAGCTCCAGCCGGTGAAGACGCGGGCCATGCCGCTGATGTCGGCCTGGCCGTAGGTGTCGATCGGCTGGCCTGCATTGAGCTGCTTGCTGCCGTCGGGGTTGAGCATGTGCAGGCCGATCGACATCAGCTGCATCACCTCGCGGGCGTAGTTCTCGTCCGGCACGCGGCCGGTCGCCGGATCGGCCTTCTGGTTTCTCAGCGCCGTCAGATAGCCCAACATCTGCGGATGCTTGGAGACCGCCTCGATCAGGTCGCGGTAGTTGCCCAGGCCCTTGTCACCGAGCATGTCGAGGAAGCCCGCGGACGCACGCGCGTCGACGTTTGCGTCCTGCATCGCGATCACGAAGATCTGCGACAGCGAATACGCGACGCGCTGGCGCAACTGGTCGTCGCCGCTGATCGCGTTGCGCCAGAACGCGTGGAGCGTGCCGTCCTGGGCCGAGTTGACGGTCGCATTGTTCTCCGTGGCCTTCGCATCCCAGAGTGCCAGATTGCTGGACGCGGGCTTCGCGAACTGCTCGTCGATCCAGGCCGAGTAGCCGACCGACATCACATGGTCGACCTCGGCATCGGTCGGGCCGAACGTGGCCTGCGTCAGGAAGCGCGCAGCCTCGGCACGCGAGGCCGGCTTCTCGGTTGCAGGTGCAGGTGCAGGTGCAGGTGCAGGTGCAGAGCCGACGGGGGGCGCCGGGGCGCTCGAGTCATTGCCACCCCCACAGGCTGACAGCACCAGTGCGCACAGCAGTGCGCTTGTTGCAGTGACGCGAGTCGGGCGTTGGCATGGCATGCTCATCGTGAAGTTCCTGTCGCTTCAAAGTGTGGCGCGTACATGTCGTTCGACATGCCGGGCTTTCGTTTCCCGGTGCGATTGTGTGGGGCGCGACATGGGGCGAACTTGATGAAACTGTGACGAGCCGACGAGAGCCACGTGCAGCGTTGGCGTGGCGAGACGCTATGCAACAGGATGCAAATTCACCCCGAATCGATTGACTCGAGCAGCGCCTCGCCTGGCGGATTCAGCTGCAGACCCGCGGGCAATTCGATGGTGCACATCGCTGTGCTACTTCACCAAGGAACTCCGGTCGACTCCCGTCATCTGTGCATGGCGGCCAATAAGCGTCGGCCGCCAAGTAGGAAACGAAGGCCCTAGCGCAGTCCGACATCGGGCATGGGTCACGTAGGCATTTCGCACCGACACGGCGCAACGTTCCCAATCGCTCTTCATCGACCAGCGAAGCCGTACCGATGACTCAGGCCACGAGACTGCCGCATGGATCTGGACTTGCGCAACGAGGACAAGACCAACTTGCCGCCGCCATTCAAGGCCCCTCCCCGGTTGCAGACGAGAGGTCAGCAGAGCTGAACCAAGGAATGCGGCAGATGGGCTGCCGGGCGTTACGAGGCCGAAGGAGAACGCACGCCGCGCCGGATCCGGCAAGTCCTTGAGATTGTCGTCTTCAGCAAATGTCTCGGACATGTTCCGTTCCTTCGGCACGCTACGGCGAGGAAAGAATGCGACTCAGCTTCCGAATGATCTGAGGCTCGCTTTTTCGCACGGCTGTGTTTCGAGGAAGTCAGTAACTCCCCAAGGACCACCGATCATCGAATCGCGGGCTAGAGATGCGCTGAAACTGGCGGCAGTCGCTTCGATTCGCCACTTGCGGTCTTCAACCGCGAGCATCGCCGAGACATGAGCTCTATGGGTTTGCAGATGTCGTTCGAGTTGCAGGCGAAGCACGCGCAACGCAGGATGCTGCGGCAAAACTGTATCGAGCTGACGGACCGCAATCTCAGCCGCCCGAGGCGGCAGGCGCGCAAAGGGATCATCGGGCGACGACAGGCGGCAGGAAGACTCGACAAGGGCGAGATGGCGCAGTCGGGAGCGCGCAGTTGCGTCCATGTCTAGCAACTGCGTCAGCACGTCGACCGGCACCGGCACTGCGCGGGGCAGTGACGTCTCGACCAACGCTGGTGGTGTAGTAAGCAAGGCCGACTCGAGCGATCGCTCTGGAGTCAGCACCGAAGACCTCGAAATGGTTTGGGCGGATCGGCGGTAGGCCGGCCGCCTTCGAAAGCGAAACGACAGACGGGACCACCATGATGGTTTCGTCGCCAAGAGCGCCATCGCCACTGCCTTGAATGTGGTGTTCATGTTGATGGCGGTATTGACCAGCGGCGCCCTACAAACAATCCGAGCATCGCGAAGGCAGCGAGCGTACAAGCACGCGACCACAAAACTTGAAGCCCAACTCGGGCACGAAACGCACGAGCAACGGCGCGGTCGGGGGCTGGCGTGTCGGCGCGAGGTGACGTCGGCGAAGTCCATGGCAGCCACAGTGTCAGCGAGCGTTGGCGGGCATACTTGATGAACTTGTGACGAATCGCAGGCACAAGGTTCACGGATACGCATTTGGGCAACAACTCACGCTTGTGCGCCTTGTGCCGAAGCCCCGGTCGGCGCCGCGCCAGCGCACTGGGAGTCCACGGCGCGCAAGCGCAAGATCGCATGCCAACGATGCAACGTTTTTCCCCCACCACGCCCCGAGATGCTGCGCTGCGGCCGACTGGCTCGCGATGCCGCGGCCGCAGCGCGCCGACGCCATGAGCGAGCTTCTCATCACACTGCCCGGCGGGTCGCTCGACCTGCTTGGACGACGCGTGATCCGCCACGGAGAACCGGTGAAGCTCGAACCGCGGGCGTGGCGCGTGCTGGAGCAACTGGCCCGTTTCCGCCATCGCGTGGTGACGAAGGAGGAACTGCTGGCCGCGCTGCGTCCGGAGGGGGCAGCATCCGAAGCCGCGCTGCGGCAGGCGATCCGTGCGGCACGACTGGCCATCGGGGACGACGGGCCGCAGCCGATCATCCGCTCGATCCCACGTGTCGGCTACATGTTCGACGTGCCATCGGCACCGGCACCGGCATCGGCATCGGCATCGGCACCGGCATCGGCACCGGCATCGGCATCGGCATCGCACCCAGAGCGGCCCACGCCCGGCTCGTCGCGCGACGGTATCCCGTCGTTGATCATCGGCCCGTTGCGCAATCACACCGGGCGCCCAGGCCTGCAGTGGGCGACGCACGGCCTAGTGGCCTGCATCGCGCATGGCCTGTCGATCGACGGACGCATCCAGGTTCAGGACGCGCAGTCACTGGAGACGTCGTGGCCGCAAGAAGACCGGCGGATGCTGCAGATGTTGCGCGCGGCCGGCGCGCGCTTTGCCGTGGTCGGCTCCTTGACACTTGCAGGGCCCGAACTCGTACTCGATCTCCACGTCCATGAGCAGGACAGGAAGACCGCCATTTCAATCCGCGCCGCCGCTCCCGCAGGGCTCGTGCTTCCCGCCATGAAGGCCCTGCGGCACACACTGCTGGGCGTCGGCGAGCGCCACGGCCACGAGTTGCATGGCTGCTCGTTCCTGTCCATCGAGTTGTTCGCAAGGGCCAAGCACTCCGCTGCAATGAACCGCCAGCCTGCCGCGCTTCGGGCACTTGCGCTTCTGCAGCACCTGGACCCGGGTTTTCCGCGCCTCGATCTGGAACTGCTGCGTGCACAGGCCGTCTGCGGCAGCGACGAAGGGCTGGTCTGCGGGGCACGCCTGTTGGAGGCCGCCAGACGCAACCAGGACCAGTGCCTCGAAGCGCAAGTGCAGCAGTGCTTCGGGACGCTGTACCACGTGAAAGGCCAGTTGCGCGACGCGGCGCAGAGTCTGGAGCACGGCCTCGCGCTGGGCCGCGTCTGCATGCCGCCGCACTGGCAGGGACACACCCTGACGCTGCTGGCATCCGTCGAGTGCCGCCTCGGCGAGCTGCATTCCGTAGCGACGCGTCTGAACGAGGCCCAGGCGATCTTCACCGGCATCGGCAGCCACTGGGGGCTGCTGAACGTGCTGTGGCTCCGGGCGATCATGAGCTCGCTGTCTGGCCATGCCGAGAAGTCCATCCACTGGAACAGGAAGCTTGCCCACGTGGCGCGCAGGCTCAACGCCACCACGGCGCTTGCAAGCGTGTGCCTCAATCTCGCGGGCGAACTGCTTTACGCGGACCGGCTGGACGAGGCGCGAGAGTGCGCGGAAGAGGCGACCGCGACTGCGCTGGCGATCGAGGCCAACGTGAGCCTGTTGAGCACCGTCGCCAACATCCACTGCCTGCTCCATCGCCAGCAAGGCCGCCCGGACGCCGCCGCCGAGCTGCTGTCCCTGCTGCCCCAGCCGGACCGTGTGCAGGATGACGGCTACCTTTGGCAGGCCCATGGCCATGCCGCCATGGCGGCTGGGCGCGTCAACGAGGCGGCCGACTGTTTTTTGCGGGCGGCGTCCGAGTGCCGTCGCAACGGCAACCGAGTGGCCGAGGCGCCGTTGTTCCCCTGGCTCGTTGAGGCCCTCGTGCGCAGCGGACGCCTTCCACTCGCGGAGGCTGAACTCGACCGCGCAGACGCGCAAGCCCATCTGCAGGACGAAAACACCACCGCGAACCTGCTGTACCCGCGTGCGTTGCTGGCACGGCGGCGCCAACAGGAACCGGAGACCCAGTCGCTGCTTGCGCGGCTCGCAACCGCGCCGGCTGCCCTGCCWCTCTTCCGGCGGCTGGGGCAGCAGCTGTCGGCAGCACCCAGCGAGGCGCGGCGCGAGCCCCCTTTGCCGCTGGCGCCGCCCAATGACGCGATGCTTCGGGAGTACCGCTTCGCCCACTGCATGCTCGACGTGGAACGCCGCGAATTGTGGGTCGATGGGCGGCGCCAGACGCTCGAGCCAAAGCCATTCGACGTGCTCTTGCATCTGTACCGCAATCGTCACCGCCTTGTGACGAAGGACGAACTCCTCGACACCGTGTGGCGCCAGGCAGCCGAGTCGCCGGAAGTGGTCGCCCAAGCAATCGCCAAGATTCGCCAGGCGATGCGGCGCAGCAAGACTCACGCGGTGCAGGTCAAAACCGTCTACGGCAAAGGCTACGGGCTGCTGGCCGATGCGCCCGCAGAGCCCGACGAAGACACCGCAGCGACGCTCCTGTCGGACCTGCAGGCGATCCCGGAGCGTCCGCTGGCTGTCGTGCCGCTACCGAGCGGAAACCCGGGCGTCGGCGTCGCGGATCGAGATCTCGGGTATCCCCTGGAAGTTCTCGGCTACACCTTCGCTGTTCACTCGATGCTGAAGCGCATGTCCGCCGCTGAGGTGCAGGCCGGCATCGATGCCACCCAGGCCCCGACGCCAGCAGCAATTGCGGCCGCGATTGGCATCCGCAGCCCCGGCGCGCACGTCCTGTTCGCCCGGCTGGCGCGCCGCGACGAAACGTTGACGCTGGAGTACGTGTTGATGTCACCTGCGTCTCGGACCGAGGGGAGCATGCACGACCGGTCGCCGGCGGCACTCGGCCGGCGGCTGGCCGCACGGCTGCTTCGGCTGCATGCCGGCATCGCAGAGGGGCACGCCCAGGCCGTGGACGAGAGTGCGTGGATGACGCAGATGCTCGACCTCGCGTCGCGCGCCGCCGAAGAACATCGCCGGAGCGAAGCGCTGCATGTCCTCGACGTAGTTCTCGATCAGGATCCCGACCACGATTTGGCGGCGGACCTCAAGGCGCGCATCGACGCCGGTGGCGGCGCGCGGGACAGCGCGTTCTGCACCAGCAAAACCACGCCTTGATCGCGCCCGGCGCGCTCGCACATCGCTCCTGTTGACCGCTTGGCGAAACGCTCGCTGCCTTGGACAAGGCGGTCGCCGAGACCCATTCGCAAACGCTGCCAAGGAGCGTCGTCCCTATGGCGGTTCAGGTCCCGGCAGGTGCGTTTCGGCGACCACGTCTGCCATGGCGACATGGCTGCTTTGGATCGACAGCGCCGCATCGCTGCTCGCACGAGCAGTCGTTTGGTCAGAGGCCTCCCTGCCCTGCAGGGGGCTCAGTTCAATCGGGCGGCCCGGCGACCGCTCTGACACGTAGCGATCACCCGCAGCGAACACCCTGAACCTGAGCATCAGCGCGCCGGACGGCACCCATCTGTGCGGAGCCGAGGTCCAGTTCGATTGGTGACCGTAGCAAGCAATGCCTGCTTCCCCCGCCGCATCACTTGTCAGCACCTGCTGCCCGCCTCAACTCATGGCCGCCCCCCCGCTGGCCGACAATCCGATAGACCGTCGAGCGCGCCAGTCCGAACAGCTGCATCAGCTCTTTGATATTCCGGCCGTTGAACATCTCCCGCACGCGCTCATCGCGCGCCGACTTGTCCGGCGCCGGCACGTAGACATCGTCGCCCCCAAACCTCGTGCGCATGCCCTGGACGATCTCGTGCGCAATCGCACTGGCCCACGGTTCCTGAAACGCCAGGTCATCGCGCAGGATCTCGGTCATGTCGAACACCCACTGCGTGGCGGCGTCGGCTTTGATCTCGTGGGCATCGGGGTGGGGTTGCTGCTGGGGCTGGAAGAGGGGTTGGCTCACAGGCGGCTGCTCCAAGAATCGMTGACGATGAAAGAATTCGGGACAACGGGGTGGACGACGGGTGGTCGTGCTGCAGGTGGTGGAGCTGGCGGAGGCGCCGCAGCCACCGCGCTCGGTTGTGGAGACGTCTGCACTGGCGCCGGATCGCTGCCCGAGGTCGGCGCTGCGGCCCCGCCGCCAGCGAACAGGTCAGGCTCCAGCCCGGCTTCAAGCCGCGCCCACAGCTTGTCGCTGAGCGCGTGCAGGCCCAGCATCTGCGCGCAGAACAGCGCGTAGACCGTGCAGTCCAGCTTCTCGTTGCGCTTGCCCGCCGGCTTCAGCCAGCGGTGCTCCTCGCCGCGGCCGGTCTTGACGAGCATCCGACTCTCGGCCGTGAGCTGGTCGTAAAACTCGGCAGTCAGCTCGCGCGCGAAGTGCACGTAGCCCGGCCCGGGCTGGCTGACCTGCAGGCGGCCGTAGAGCAAGTCCTTGGCGGTGTCGGTGCCTAAGTGCCACAGCCGCACGCCCTTGCGGATCGTCTTGCCGCGCTCGTTCACGTCGACCAGAACGCTGGCGCTCTTGATCGGCCGGCCCAGCCGCGTCTCGCCCTTCACCGCGTACAGGTTCTGGTTCGGCCGGTTGCGCACGAACACGTAGCACTGGTGGGTGAAGTGGCCGCCTGTGTCGATCGCCACCGCGTCGGCCGACATCTCGACGCCACACACGTGCCGGTAGGTCGCCTTGATCGCCGGATCCAGCTTCAGATCCCATTCGCGCTGGTCGGCAGGGTTGCCGTAGATGACCAGGTCATCGACCACCCACATCTCCTCGCCGCGCCCGAACCCCCACACCACCAGTTCCCAGCGGTCGCCCTGCACGTCGACGCCGATCGCGAGCTTCACCGCGCCGCGCGGCACGGTGCGCAGCGGGTGGCCGTGCTTGCCCCGCAGCGCGAGCTGGCTGGCGTCGGTCTTCTCCAGTTCCTGCTCGTAAGTCTCGCCGCGCGTGGTGTTGATGAAGGTTTTGAGGTCGCTGTCGTCGCCGGCCTGCGCCTTCTTCGCAGCCGTCAGCCACCCGATCGGCCAAGTCAACACGAAGGCGTGGAAGGCAGCGCTCCAACGGGCCGGCATCCAGGACTTCCGATGGCACGACTTGCGGCACACCTTCGCGACATGGCATCGACAGGCTGGAACGCCAACCCATGAGCTACAGCGGCTCGGCGGCTGGAAAACCGGCGCAATGGTCGAGCGGTATGCGCACGTAGCGCCGGAAGCGTTGCAAGGCGCGGCCCTGCGATTGGATGCGTTCTTTGGTTACGCTGCGGCTACGCCGGAAGATCGGGGCTCCTAGCAAACAACGCTAAGTCCTTGATCGTATTGGTAGGCCGTGTTGGACTTGAACCAACGACCAAAGGATTATGAGTCCTCTGCTCTGACCAACTGAGCTAACGGCCCTCGGGAAAGGAGCGCCGATTGTAGGTGCCCGCCACGCGGCACCAAGCAGCCGAACGGACCTACTTCTGGCTCAGCGCGTTGCTCACCAGCCGCGACGTGATGTCGACGATCTGGATCATCCGGTCGTATGCCATCCGCGTCGGCCCGATCACCCCGAGCGTGCCCACCACCTGCCCGTTCACCTCGTACGGCGCCGACACCACCGAGAGCTCCTCGAACGGCACCACCATGCTCTCGCCGCCGATGTAGATGCGCACGCCCTCGGCGCGGCTGCTCACGTCGAGCAGCCGCATCAGCTGCGTCTTCTGCTCGAACAGGTCGAACAGCTTGCGCAGCGAGCCCATGTCGCTGCTGAAATCCTGCACCGTCAGCAGGTTGCGCTCGCCGGAGATCACCACCTGCTCCTGGCTGTCGGCCATCGCCTCGCTGCCGGCCTGCACCGCCGCCTGCATCAGCGCCGCGATCTCGCCGCGCAGCGCATCGACCTCGCTCTTCAGCCGCTCGCGCACCTCCTCGATCGTCAGGCCCGCGTACTGCGCCGTCAGGTAGTTGCTCGCCTCGATCAGCTGGCTCTGCGTGTAGTCCTGCGCGGTGACGATCACCCGGTTCTGCACGTCGCCATCGGGCGCCACCAGGATCACCAGCACCCGCCGCTCCGACAGCCGCAGGAACTCGATGTGGTGGAACACGCTCGCCTTGCGCGGCGCCGTCACCACACCGACGAAGCTCGACAGGCTGGACAGCAGCTGCGCCGCGTTCGCGATCACGCGTTGCGGCTGGTCGGGGTGCAGCTGCGGCTGCTCCATCGCGGGCGTCGCGCGCGCCAAGTCGATCGGCTGCGCCGTCAGCATCGTGTCGACGAACAACCGGTAACCCCGCGCCGTCGGGATGCGCCCCGCGCTGGTGTGGGGGCTCGCGATCAGCCCCAGATCCTCGAGGTCGGCCATCACGTTGCGGATGGTGGCCGGCGACAGGTCCAGCCCCGACGCCCGCGACAGCGTGCGCGACCCCACCGGTTGTCCGTCGGCGATGTAGCGTTCGACCAGCGCTTTCAGAAGTGTTTTGGCTCGCTCGTCCAGCATGGTTTCATTGTAGGCGCGAGGCCATTTTCTGCCCCGGTTCCCAGGGGGCGCTGTGGTGTAATCCCGCGCATGCCGACCCGTTTTCGACACGCAGCGCTGGTGGGAAAGTACCAGGCCCTCGGAATGCGCGGGGTGCTGCAGGACATTGCGCAATTTCTGGGCCGGCAAGGCCTCGAGGTCTCGCTCGAAGCCGAGACGGCGCACAACACCGGCATGACCGACTACCCGGCGCTCACGCCCGAGCAGCTCGGCCAGCGTTGCGACCTGGCCGTCGTCGTCGGCGGCGACGGCACCATGCTCGGCATCGCCCGCCAGCTCGCCCGCTTCAACCTGCCGCTGGTGGGCATCAACCAGGGCCGCCTGGGCTTCATCACCGACCTGCCGATCGACCAGTTCGAGGAAGCCCTCGCCCCGATGATCGCCGGCGACTACGAAGAAGAACGCCGCACCATGCTCGAAGGCGGCGTCTGGCGCGACGGCCGCATGATCTTCGAAGGCATCGCGATGAACGACGTGGTCGTCAGCCGGGGTGCCACCGCCAGCATGGTGCAGCTGAAGATCGACATCGGCGACGAATTCGTCGCCAACCACCGCGCCGACGGCCTGATCGTCGGCTCGCCCACCGGCTCCACCGCCTACGCGCTGTCGGCCGGCGGCCCGATCCTGCACCCGGGCATCGCCGGCTGGGTGCTGGTGCCGATCGCGCCGCACGACCTCTCCAACCGCCCGATCGTGCTGCCCGACATCGGCGAGATCTGCATCGAGATCGTCGCCGGCCGCGATGCGAGCGTCAGCTTCGACATGCAAAGCCTCGCGAGCCTGCTGCACGGCGACCGCATCATCGTGCGCCGCTCGGCGCACCAGGTGCGCTTCCTGCACCCGCGCGGCTGGAGCTACTACGCCACCCTTCGCGGCAAGCTCCACTGGAACGCCGGACTGTGATCCCATCATGCTGAAACGCCTCGCCCTGCGCGATTTCGTCATCGTGACCTCGCTCGAGGTCGAACTGGCCGGCGGCTTCTCGGTGCTGACCGGCGAGACCGGCGCCGGCAAGTCGATCCTGATCGACGCGCTGCAGCTCGCGCTCGGCAGCCGCGGCGACGCCGGCGTGGTGCGCGAAGGCGCGGCCCGCGCCGACATCACCGCCGAGTTCGATGCGCCCGCGAGCCTCGCGGCCTGGCTCGACGATGCCGGCTTCGACAACGCCGACACGCTGTTGCTGCGCCGCGTCATCGATGCGCAGGGCAAGAGCCGCGCCTGGGTCAACGGCAGCCCGGCCACCGTCGCGCAGCTGCGCGAGGCGGCCGATCACCTCGTCGACATCCACGGCCAGCACGCCTGGCAGAGCCTCACGCGCAGCGCCTCGGTGCGTGCGCTGCTCGACGCCTATGCCGGCGTCGATGTCGCGCCGCTCGGCGCGGTGTGGTCGCGCTGGAAGGCCGCCGGCGATGCGCTCGACAAGGCGCGCAGCCAGCAGGCCGACCTCGAACGCGAGCGCGAGCGCCTCGCCTGGCAGATCGGCGAGCTCGACAAGCTCGGCCCTGAAGCCGACGAGTGGGAAACGCTGAATGCCGACCACCAGCGGCTGTCGAATTCGCAGGCGCTGATGGACGCCGCCCGCAGCGCGCTCGATGCGCTGAGCGAGGCCGATGTCAATGCCGAATCGCTGACCAGCGGCGCTGCCGACGCGCTCGGCAACGTCGCCGAGTTCGACGCCCGCCTCGCCGCCGTGGCCGAGGTGCTGCAGAGCGCCCAGGCGCAACTGCAGGATGCGGCGCACACGCTCAGCGGCTACCTGCACCACACCGAGCTCGAACCCGAGCGCCTGCAGGAGCTCGACGATCGCCTGTCGGCATGGGTCAGCCTTGCCCGCCGCTACCGCCGCGCCCCGGCCGAGCTGCCGGCGCTGCTCGAGCAGTGGAAGGATGAATTGCGCGCGCTCGACGCCGCCACCGACCTCGACGCGCTCGAATCGGCGCTCGCGCAGGCGCATGCCGCGTTCAGCGCCGAGGCGAAGCGCGTCTCCGCCGCCCGCAAGGCCGCTGCCCCGAAGCTGGCCGCCGCCGTCACGCAGGCGATGCAGCAGCTCGGCATGGCCGGCGGCCGCTTCGAGGTCGCGCTCACCGCACAGGACGCGCCGCAATCCTTCGGCCTCGAATCGGCCGAGTTCCTCGTCGCCGGCCATGCCGGCAGCACGCCGCGGCCGATGGGCAAGGTGGCGTCGGGCGGCGAGCTGTCGCGCATCGCGCTCGCGATCGCCGTCACGACCAGCCAGTTGGCGCAAGGTGCCGATGCCGCCGGCACGCTGATCTTCGACGAGATCGATTCCGGCGTCGGCGGCGCGGTGGCCGACACCGTCGGCCGGCTGATGAAGCAGCTGGGCCGCGACCGCCAGGTGCTGGCCGTCACCCACCTGCCGCAGGTCGCTGCCTGCGCCGACCACCATTTCGTCGTCTCGAAGCGCACCGAGGCCGGCAGCACGCACAGCGACATCCACGCGGTCGCCGGCGAGGTGCGCGTCGCCGAGATCGCCCGCATGCTGGGCGGCGAGCGCATGTCGGGCACCAGCCTCGCGCATGCGCAGGAGATGCTGTCGGTGGCGGCCGATGCCGCCGTGCCGGCTGCCCCCCGCAGCCGCAAGAAGACATGAGCGCGCCGGGCCGCCCCAAGGGCGAATACCGGAGTGCGCAGCACGAAGGTACTCCAGGGACCGCGCTGCCGCCCGACGCCGTGGCACCGGCCGAGCCGGCACCGCCGTCCGTGGTGTCGCCGAACGAGGTCGTGCTCGTCACCGGCATCTCCGGCTCCGGCAAGTCGGTCGCGCTGCATGCGCTCGAAGACGCCGGCTTCTTCTGCGTCGACAACCTGCCGCCCGAGCTGCTGCGCGATTTCCTGCGGCTCGAGCATGAGCGCTCGATGCGCCGCGTCGCGATCGCGGTCGACGTGCGCAGCGCCGGCTCGCTCCCCCACCTGCTGCCGCTGATCGCCGAGTTGCGCGCCGAGGGCACCGCGATCCGCTCGGTGTTCCTCGATTCGAACACCGACACGCTGGTGCGCCGCTTCTCCGAATCGCGCCGCYCCCACCCGCTGTCGCAGGAGGCCGCGACGCTGTCGCCCGGCCGCCGCAAGGACGACCGCGCCGCCGACGGCCACCGCGCGCTCACCGAAGCGATCGAGCTCGAACGCGAGCTGCTGGCCGAGCTGCGCGAGGTCTCCACCGTCGTCGACACCAGCCAGCTGCGCCCAGCCCAGCTGCGCCTGTGGATGCGCGACCTGGTGAAGGCGATGGCGCACCGGCTGACCCTGGTGTTCGAGTCGTTCGCGTTCAAGCACGGCGTGCCGCTCGATGCCGATTTCGTGTTCGACGTGCGCATCCTGCCGAACCCGCACTACATCCGCGAACTGCGCCCGCAGACCGGCCGCGACCCGGAGGTCGCGGCCTACCTGGAAGCCCAACCCGAAGTGGCCGAGATGCTGGCCCAGATCGAATCCTTCATCGCACGCTGGTTGCCGTCGTTCGAACGCGACCAGCGCAGCTATCTGACGGTTGCCATCGGTTGCACCGGCGGCCAGCACCGCTCGGTCTACCTCACCGAATCCTTGGCGAAGCGTTTTGCCGCGCGCAGCGGTACATTGATTCGCCACCGCGAGCTCGACGCCCGCGATTGAGAACGCGGCCCACCCGGCCGCGCTGCTGAATGACTCCCGACATCTCCACCACCGACGTTCCGTTGTTCCCGCTGCAGGCGGTGTTGTTTCCTGGCGGGCTGCTGAGCCTGAAGGTGTTCGAAGCCCGCTACCTCGACCTGATCAGCACCTGCCTGCGCGAGAACACGCCGTTCGGCGTCGTCGCGCTGCGCCAGGGCGGCGAGGTGCGCAAGCCCGGCGAGCCGGTCGCCCTCGAAGAAACCGGCGTGATGGCCGAGCTGATCGATGTCGACAGCGCGCAGCACGGCATCCTGCAGGTGCGCTGCCGCGGCACCCACCGCTTCGGGGTGAGCCGGATGCGCCAGCAGCCCGATGGCCTGTGGCTGGCCCAGATCGAGATGCTCGACGACGACGAGGCCTCGCTGCCGGTCGACGCGATGATCGAGACGGTGCGCGGCCTGGCCAATGCGATCGCGACGCTGAAGCAGCAGGGCTCCGAGCCCTTCCTGAAGCCCTTCCAGTTCGACAACGCCGGCTGGGTCGCGAACCGCTGGTGCGAGATCCTGCCGATCTCGCTGGCGGCGAAGCAGAAGCTGATGGAACTGCCGGACGCCGCGGTGCGGCTTCAGCTGGTCGACGAATTCCTGCGCAGCAAGGGCGTCGTCAAGTAGGCACCGTCAACCCGGCGGCGTGCCGGCCAGCAGCTTGCGCAGCGGTGCCGGCAGGCCCATCGTGAGCGCCTGCGCCAGCGTGACCCATTCGCCGCGCTGATCCTCGCGCACGAGCGTCGCGGTGATCGCATCGACGTCACCGGCCGCGGCATCGGCAGGCAAGGTCCAGCGCACCGGCTGCAGCGTCCAGTCGAGGTGGGTCAGCACGTGCGTGAACATCGGCAGGCCTTGCGGCGTGCCGGGCCAGTCGGCCGATGCCGCATCGAGCGCCTCGGGCGTGTCGAACTCCGGCAGGCTCCACAGCCCGGCCCACACGCCGCTGCCGGGCCGCTGCAGCAGCCACAGCCTGTCACCCCATTGCAGCCACAGCCAGGCGTTGCTGCGCTGGCCGCGCTTGAGCTTGCGCGTCTTCACCGGGTAGCGCTCGGGCGCGCCTTCGCGCAACGCGACGCAGCCGGCCTGCACCGGGCACAGCAGGCAGCTCGGCGAGCGCGCGACGCACAGCGTGGCGCCGAGGTCCATCAGGCCCTGGGTGTATGACTCGATGCCGTCCTCGGGCAGCTGGCGGGTGGCTTCGTCCCACAGCATGCGCTCCTGGCGCGCCTCGGCCAGGTCGCCGTCGAAGCCGAGGAAGCGCGTCAGCACGCGCTTGACGTTGCCGTCGAGGATCGCGACCCGCTCGCCGAAGCAGAACGCCGCGATCGCCGCCGCGGTCGAGCGGCCGATGCCCGGCAGCTCCTGCAGCACGGCGGCGCTGCGCGGGAACTCGCCGCCATGCGCGGCGACCACCGCCTGCGCGCACGCATGCAGGTTGCGCGCACGGCTGTAGTAGCCGAGCCCGCTCCACAGCGCGAGCACCTCGTCCTGCGACGCGGCGGCCAGCGCCCGCACATCGGGAAAGCGTTCGAGGAAGCGCGCGTAGTAGCCCAGCACCGTCGTGACCTGGGTCTGCTGCAGCATGATCTCGGACAGCCACACGCGGTACGGATCGCGCGTCTGCTGCCACGGCAACGCATGGCGGCCGTGCTCCCGCTGCCACGCGATCAGCGGCTTCGCGAAACGCTCTTGAGGAGACAACTCAGGCCTGGGCCGCGTACAGCGGGACTGAACCGCTGGGCGTTGCACTCGCCGTGCCGGTCAGCTCGCGCTGCGCCTGCTGCTTCAGGCGGTTGCCCAGCTCGGTGCTGCGCGCCTGCAGCTGCTGCAGCTGCGCATCCTGCGCTTCCAGTTCGGACAGGCGCTGCTCCAGGTCGCCGGCGGCCGACTGGATGCGCTCCAGCGCCTCGCGGCGCCGGCGGAATCCGCGGCGGCGTTCGCGCAACTGCGAATCGACCTGCGCCGAGGCGGTCTTGTTCCACAGCTCGAACTCGCCGCTGGCGTTCTCGAACACCACGCGCAGCTTGGACACCAGCATGCGGCGGAACTGCTCCATGAACTTCGGCTGCGAGAGCCGCAGCGCCTGCGTGAGCCCGAGGTACTGCACGTAGTTGCGCTGGATCAGCGTCAGGTCGTTGACGAAGCGGCCGAAGTCGGGCTGCTTCGTGATCGCCAGGCTGAAGCCGAACTCGGCGTTCAGCTTCGCGAACGAGGCACCGAGCATGTCGTGGATCTCGGTGCCGCGCACCTGCGCCGCCTCGAGCAGCTCGCGCAGGCGGCCACACAGCGCGATGAACGCTTTCTTCGCGCCGAGGTGCAGCAGCGACGCGGTCATCGCGGTCTGCATCTCGGCCACTTCCTCGCGCAAGCGGTCGCTGGTCAGGTCGAGCAGCGCGTTCTTCAGCATGCGGCTGTGCACCATGCGCATCGCCTGCAAGCGCGCGGTGCACTGCTCGAACTCGGCGGTCTCGGCCTGCACGCGCTCCAGCATCATGCGCACCTTGGCGCCGCTCTTGCCGCGCAGGCCGCGCAGCTCGAGCACCTGCTCGGCCATCTGCCGGCGGCGGTCGCCCAGGCGCCGGTTGACCTGCGCCTCCATGCGATTCGCGGCTTCCATCACCGTCTGCTGGAAGGCCTCGCGGCGTTGCGGCAGCAGCTGGGCGCCGAGCGCTTCCTCGAGGAACGGCAGGCGGCTCTGCGCAAGGCCCGCCGCATCGCCGTCGATGCGCGAAGCCAGGGCCTGGCGCGCCGACAGCGGGAACACCCGTTCGCTCGCGACATCGAGCGTGCGCGCAGTCGACTGGCGCTGCTGCTCGATCTGCTCCTGCACGCGCTCGACGGTGGCGAGCGGATCCTGCAGCGCATCGATCTTGTTCAGCACGACGAAGGCCGAGCTCGACGGCGAGCCCAGGTGGTCGCGCCAGATCGTCATGTCGGACTTGGTGACGCCGGTGTCGGCACCGAGGATGAAGACGATCGCATGCGCGGCCGGCAGCAGGCTCAGCGTCAGCTCGGGCTCGGCGCCGATCGCGTTCAGCCCCGGCGTGTCCAGCACCACCAGGCCGCGCTGCAGCAGCGGGTGCGGGTAGTTGATCATCGCGTGGCGCCAGGCCGGCACCTCGACCTCGCCGGCATCGTTCGTCGGCGGGTTGTCCTCGGCGTTGTCGTCGCTCCAGAAGCCGAGCGCACGCGCATCGTCGACCGACACCCACTGCGTGCGCATCACCTCGCGCAAGGCCTCGGTCAACTGGTCGGGCGAGTGGATGTCGAGCGGGATGTGGCCCCAGGCCTTCGGCTGGCCGCGCAATTCGGCGAGCGACAGGCCTTCGAGGCGGGTCGCGATCGGCAGCAGCGCGAGCGCCGGCGCCTCGCCGGCCTCGTAGCCCAGTTCCACCGGGCACATCGTGGTGCGCCCCGGCGTGGCCGGCAGCACGCGGCGGCCGGTGTCGGAGAAGAAGATCGCGTTGATCAGCTCGGATTTGCCGCGCGAGAACTCGGCGACGAAGGCCACCACGAGCTTCTCGCCCACCAGGTTGCGACGCAGCGCGTCCAGCGCTTCGCTGGCTGCGGGGTCGGCCAGGTCGTTGTCGGTCAGGAAGCGCCCGAATTCATCGAGCCGTTTCCCGATCGACTGTCGCCACTGGCCCAGCTCGTCGACGCTGCTAGCAAAGGAAGTTGACATGGAGGTGCGGGCGCAGGAAAGAGGCGCGGCGCATATTCATGGTAGCGCAAGGCTGTCGGGCACCCTCCCCTCGAAACATCTCGACACCCGCCACCCGCGCGAAGTGTCGATTCCTTGGGGATTGAGGCCGGGCCTTGGCGTTGACAGCTCAGCGTTGACAGTGCGGGCAGAAGAAGGTCGACCGCTGGCCCTGCACGATGCGGCGGATCGGCGTTGCGCAGACGGTGCACGGCTCGCCCTCGCGGCCGTAGACGCCGGCGTGCTGCTGGAACGCGCCGGCCATGCCGTGCGCATCGCGGAAGTCGCGCAGCGTCGAGCCGCCCAAGGCGAGCGCGCGGGCCAGCG
>NZ_JBFUFQ010000081.1:0-25222 GCF_056403355.1 Rhizobacter sp. P2_H3
GGCCGCGGTCGTGCGCGACGTGACGGCGGGCGACGCCGGCTTCCTCGCGGCGGTCGACACGCGCGCGCTCGGCATGACCGTCGTCGCGCTCGGCGGCGGACGGCGCCGCAGCGGCGACGCCATCGATCCGTCGGTCGGCCTCTCGGATCTGCTGCCGATCGGCACGCGCGTGGAAGCCGGCGCGCCGCTCGCCCGCGTGCATGCGCGCACGGAAGCCGATGCCGAGGAAGCCATCGCCGCGGTGCGCCGCGCCTGTGCCATCACCGACCATGCGCCTGCACCAAGACCGCTGATCGCCGAACACATCACCAGGACCACCCCATGACCGACGATGACCTGATCGCCGAGGCTCGCCAGGCACGCGATGCCGCCTACGCGCCGTACTCCGAGTTCTTCGTCGGTGCCGCGCTGCTGGCTGCGGACGGCCGCGTGTTCCACGGCTGCAATGTCGAGAACGCGTCCTACGGCCTGTGCAATTGCGCCGAGCGCACGGCGTTCTTCACCGCGATCGCGGCCGGTGTGCCGGTCGACGGTTTCGCGCGGCTGGCGGTGATCGGCGACACCCCGGGCCCGATCTCGCCGTGCGGCGCGTGCCGGCAGGTGATGTTCGAGCTCGGCGGGCCGCGGTTGCCGGTGCTGCTGACGAACCTGGCCGGCGCACGCCGCGAAACGACTGCCGGCGAGTTGCTGCCCGACGGTTTCCGGCTCGCGACCTGAACGGGTTGCAAGCCGAGGGCTTTCCCTGGGATTCGCCGGGCGTTCCTGCGCACGCTTCTTGCGAGAATGACTCGCACCATTTTTCAGGGACCTTACGAATGAAGCGCACCGCCTTCACCCTGGCCCTCGCGGCCACCGCCATCGCCGCCCAGGCCGAGCCGGCCATCGTCTACGACGCCGGCGGCAAGTTCGACAAGTCGTTCAACGAGGCCGCCTACAACGGCATCGAGCGCTTCAAGAAGGAGACCGGCACCGCCTACCTCGATTTCGAGATCTCCAACGACACCCAGCGCGAGCAGGCGCTGCGCCGCATGGCGCAGAAGGGGTCGGACCCGGTCATCGCGGTCGGCTTCGGCCATGCGTCGGCGCTCGAGAAGGTCGCCAAGGAATTCCCGAAGGTGCACTTCGCGATCATCGATTCCGAAGTGAAGCAGCCCAACGTGCAGTCGGTGCTGTTCAAGGACCAGGAAGGCTCGTTCCTCGCCGGCTGGCTGGCCGCGACGACCAGCAAGTCGGGCAAGGTCGGCTTCGTCGGCGGCATGGACGTGCCGCTGATCCGCCGCTTCCAGTGCGGCTACGAGCAGGGCGCGAAGGTCGCGAACCCGAAGGTCGAGGTCGTCAGCAACATGACCGGTACGACGCCGTCGGCCTGGAGCGACCCGACGCGCGGCGGCGAACTCGCGAAGGCCCAGTTCTCGCGTGGCGTCGACGTCGTCTTCGCGGCCGCCGGCGGCACCGGCATCGGCGTCTACCAGGCCGCCAAGGACCAGGGCAAGCTCGCGATCGGCGTCGACAGCAACCAGAACCACCTGCAACCGGGCACGATGCTGTCGTCGATGCTCAAGCGCGTCGACAACGCGGTCTACGGCCTCGTCAGCTCGGCGAAGAACGGCAGCTGGAAGCCGGGTCTCGTCGTGCTGGGCCTGAAGGAGCAGGGCGTCGGCCTCGCGATGGACCAGTACAACGCCAAGCTGGTCAGCGACGACACGAAGAAGAAGCTCGCCGCGGTGGAAGCCGACATCGTGTCCGGCAAGCAATCGGTCGCGAACTACACGCCCGAAGCCGGCTGCAAATACTGACCCGTCTTGAAACCCGACCTTGCCGTTGAACTGAGCGGCATCCACAAGACCTTCGGCGCGGTGCACGCCAACCGCGGCGTGAACCTCGCGGTGCAGCGCGGCAGCGTGCACGGCATCGTCGGCGAGAACGGCGCCGGCAAGTCGACGCTGATGAGCATCCTCTACGGCTTCTACCCGGCCGACGAGGGCAGCATCGCGATCGACGGCAAGCCGGTCGCGCTGCGCGGCACGCACGACGCGATCGCGCACGGCATCGGCATGGTGCACCAGCACTTCATGCTGGTCGACCGCTTCACCGTGCTCGAGAACGTGGTGCTCGGTGCGGAGCAGGGCTTCGCGCTGTCGAAAAGCCTGGCCGCGGCGCGCCGCGAGCTGCAGCGCCTGGAGCAGGAGTTCGGGCTCGTCGTCGACCCGGACGCCCGCGTGTCCGAGCTGCCCGTGGGCGTGCTGCAGCGCGTCGAGATCCTGAAGGCGCTGTTCCGCGGTGCCCGCATCCTGATCCTCGACGAGCCGACCGGCGTGCTGACGCCGCAGGAGACCGAAGCGCTGTTCCGCGTGCTCGCCACGCTGAAGGCGCGCGGCGTCACGGTGCTGCTGATCACGCACAAGCTGAAGGAGATCCTCGCGGTGACCGACCGCGTCACGGTGATGCGCGGCGGCAGCGTCGTCGCCGACCGCGAGACGGCGCAGACCACCGAGGCCGAACTGGCCGAGCTGATGGTGGGCCGCCAGGTGCAGCGCTCCGGCACGCACCTCGCGCGTGAGCGCGGCGAGTTGCGGCTGCAGGCGCAAGGCCTGAGCTGGCGCGATGCCGGCGGCGTGCTGCGGCTGCAGGACGTGTCGCTCGACCTGCATGCCGGCGAGATCGTCGGCGTGGCCGGCGTCTCGGGCAACGGGCAGAGCGAGCTGCTGGCGCTGCTGAGCACGCTGCAGCCGCTGCAGCAGGGGCGGCTGGCCATTGCCTGCGAGGATGGCACCCGGGTCGACATCGACGCCACGCACCCCGGCAACCCGCACCGGCTGCGCGAGCTCGGCATCGCGCACGTGCCGGAAGACCGCCACCGGCTCGGGCTGGTGCTCGGCTTCGAGGCCTGGGAGTCGTCGCTGCTCGGCTACGTGGACGATGCGGCGCTGCGGCGCGGCCCGTTCATTGCCGGTGCGCAGGCACGCACGCAGTGCCGGCAGATGATGGAGGAGTTCGACGTGCGGCCGCGCAACGAGCGGCTCGCGTCGTCGAAGTTCTCCGGCGGCAACCAGCAGAAGCTGATCCTCGCGCGCGAGTTCCGGCGCGCGCCGCGCGTGCTGCTGATCGGGCAGCCGACGCGCGGCGTCGACATCGGCGCGATCGAGACCATCCACCGCCGCATCGTCGGGCTGCGCGATGCCGGCTGCGCGGTGCTGCTGGTGTCGACCGAGCTGGACGAGATCCTCGCGCTGTCGGACCGCATCGTCGTGATGAGCGGCGGGCGCATCACCGGCGAGGTCGCGCGCGACGAGGCGGACGAGACGCGGCTGGGGTGCCTGATGGGCGATGCCCGGGCGACCGGAGTGCCGGCATGAAGCACGTGCCTGCGGTGCTGCCGCGCTGGATCGACGTGCTGTTGCTGCCGGTGTTGAACGTCGCGATGGCGCTGCTCGCTGCCGGCCTGGTGGTCTGGGCGATCGGGCAGAACCCGTTCACCGCGGTGCAGCTGCTGGTGCAGGGCGCGTTCGGCAGCGAGCTCGCGTGGAGCTACACGCTGTACTACACGACCAACTTCATCTGCACCGGGTTGGCGGTGGCGGTGGCCTTCCATTGCGGGCACTTCAACATCGGCGCCGAGGGGCAGGGCACGGTCGGCGGGCTCGGCGTCGGCCTCGTGCTGCTGGCGGGCGACGCGTGGCTCGCCCCGGCGCTGCTGCTGCCGCTGGCGATTGCCGGCGGGCTGGCGGCGGGGGCCGCGTGGGCGTTCGTGCCGGCGTGGCTGCAGGCGCGGCGTGGCAGCCACATCGTCATCACGACGATCATGTTCAATTTCCTCGCGTCGACGCTGATGGTGTGGCTGCTGGTCAACGTCGTGAAGGTGCCGGGCAACCAGGCGGTGGAGTCGCGGCTGTTCGCGCCGGGCGCGGTGCTGCCGAGCGCGCAGGCGATGTTCGGTGCGATCGGCATCGAGTGGCCCGACACGCCGCTGAACCTCGCGTTCGCGCTGGCCCTGCTGGCCTGCGTGGGCCTGTGGGCGCTGCTGTGGCACACGCGGCTCGGCTATGCGCTGCGGGCGGTGGGTCTCGCGAGCGATGCGGCGCGCTATGCGGGCATCGATCCGCGGCGGCTCACGGTGATCGCGATGTGCCTGTCGGGCGCGCTCGCGGCGCTGGTCGGCGTCAACGAGATCGCCGGCGTGCACCACAAGCTGCTGCTGGATTTCGTCGCCGGCGCGGGCTTCACCGGCATCGCGGTCGCGTTGATGGGGCGCAACCACCCGGTGGGCATCGTGCTGTCGGCGCTGCTGTTCGGCGCGCTGGCGCAGGGCGGCTCCGAGCTGGTGTTCGAGATGCCGGCCTTCACGCGCGACATGTCGGTGGCGGTGCAGGGCTTCGTCGTGCTGTTCTGCGGCGCGTTGTCGCTGATGCTGCGGCCGCCGGTGGCGTGGCTGTATGGCCGGCTGGCAAGGGGCGCGGCATGACGGACGACTGGCTGATCGTCGCATCGGTGCTTGGCGCCACGCTGCGCATCGCCGTGCCGCTGGTGCTGTGCGCGCTGGCCGGCGTGTTCAGCGAGCGCGCCGGCGTGATCGACATCGGGCTCGAGGGCAAGATGCTCGCGGCCGCGTTCGCCGCCGCCTGCCTGGGCGCGATCGGCTGGCCGGCATGGCCGGCGATGGCCGGTGCGATCGCGGTGTCGGCGCTGCTCGCGCTGGTGCACGCCTGGGCCTGCGTCACGCACCGGGGCGACCAGATCGTCTCCAGCGTCGCGCTGAACGTGATCGCCGCCGGCCTCACGGTGGTGCTCGGCCTGGTCTGGTTCCACCAGGGCGGGCGCACGCCGAACATCGGCGATGCGAGCCGCTTCATGGCGCTGTTCCCCGACGCCGCGAACGCGGTGCAGGGCTGGCCCGTCATCGGCCCGCTGCTGGCCGAGGGCGTGCTGCGCCACAACCTGCTGGTGTGGGTCACCGTGGCGCTGGTGCCGGCCTCGTGGTGGCTGCTGTACCGCACGCGCTTCGGGCTGCGGCTGCGCGCGGTCGGCGAGAACCCGGCGATGGTCGACGCGGCCGGCATCTCGGTCGGCGCGCTGCGCTACGGCGCGGTGCTGCTGGCCGGCGTGTTGTGCGGCGCGGCGGGCGGCTACCTGGCGCTGGCGCAGAACGCGTCGTTCACGCCGGGCATGACGGCCGGCCGCGGCTTCATGGCGCTGGCCGCGATGGTGTTCGGCAAATGGCACCCGCTGCGCGCGGCCGTCGCCTGCCTGCTGTTCGGCTTCCTCGATGCGGTCGCGATCCGGCTGCAGGGGGTCGAGCTGCCCGGCCTCGGCAGCGTGCCGGTCGAGCTGATCCAGGCACTGCCTTACCTGCTGACGGTGGTGCTGCTGGCCGGCTTCTTCGGCCGGGCCGAGGCGCCGCGCGCGCTCGGCCGGGCCTACGTGAAGGAGCGCTGAAGCGCCGCGGCCTGCATCTCACAGCATCATGCCGCCCGACACCTCGATGCGCTGGCCGGTGATCCAGCGACTGCCGTCGGCCAGCAGCGCGGCCACCGCGCCGCCGATGTCGTCCGGCAGCCCGACGCGGCCGAGCGCGGTGACGCCGGCGATGTGCGCGTTGACCTGCTTGTCGTCACGCACCTGGCCGCCGCGGAAGTCGGTCTCGATCGCGCCGGGGGCGAGCGCGTTCACGCTGATGCCGCGCGGGCCGAGCTCCTTGGCCATGTAGCGCGTCAGCACCTCCACGCCGCCCTTCATCGCGGCATAGGCGGCATAGCCCGGGAACGTGAAGCGCGCGAGGCCGGTCGAGATGTTGACGATGCGCCCGCCATCGGCGATCAGCGGCAACAGCTTCTGCGTCAGGAAGAAGGTGCCCTTCAGGTGGATGTTGCTGAGCAGGTCGAACTGCTCCTCGGTGGTTTCGGCGATCGGCGCATTCAGGCCGATGCCGGCGTTGTTGACCAGGTGGTCGAAGCGCTCACGCTGCCAGGTGCTCGCGAGCACCTTCTTCACCGTCTCGGCGAAGGCCGCGAAGCGCTTGCTGTCGCCCACGTCGAGCTGCAGCGCGACGGCCCGGCGGCCGAGCGCCTCGACCTGGCGCACCACGGCGTGCGCCTCGGCCTCGCTGCTCTGGTAGGTGAGGATCACGTCGCTGCCTTGCGCGGCCAATGCCAGCGCCGTGCTGCGGCCGAGGCCGCGGCTGCCGCCGGTGACCAGGGCGATGCGGGGGGTGGTCGATGCGGTCATGTCGGTCTCCTTCAGAGGGAACGGGTTGCGGTGAAGGGGACTTTAGGAGTTCACTTGCAGAGGATAAAGTCGCCTTGAATGACAGGACTGTTCTTCGTAAAAGGACAATGACGCGATGGAACTCGACGAGCTCCGCATCTTCGCCCGGGTGGCCGAGCTGGGCAGCTTCACGCAGGCGGCCGAGCAGCTGGGGCTGGTGAAGAGCCGCGTCTCGGCCGTGGTGCTGCAGCTGGAGTCACGCGTCGGCGCGCGCCTGCTCCAGCGCACCACGCGGCGCGTGCAGCTGACGCCCGATGGCGAGGTCTTCCTCGCACGCAGCAAGGAACTGCTGGCGGATGCCGACCAGCTGCAGGCGATGTTCCAGCCGGTCGCCAGCGGCCTGAAGGGGCGCCTGCGCATCGACCTGCCGAACAAGCTGGCGAGCGAGCTGGTGATCCCGCGCCTGCCGGAGTTCCTCGCGGCGCACCCGCTGCTCGAGGTCGGCATCAGCACCACCGACCGGCAGGTCGACCTGGTGCGCGAAGGCTTCGACTGCGTGCTGCGCGTCGGGTCGCTGGCCGATGCCGAGCTGGTGGCGCGGCCGCTCGGCGTGCTGACGATGGGCAACGTCGCGAGCCCGGCCTACCTGGCCGCGCACGGCACGCCGACGACGCTGGCCGACCTGGCTCGGCACCGCATCGTCCACTATGCCGCCAAGCTCGGCACGCAAGGCGCCGGCTGGGAATACCAGGAGGAGGGCGTGACGCGCGTGCACCCGATGCGCAGCACGGTGGTCGTCAACGGCACCGATGCCTACCAGGCGGCCTGCCTCGCCGGGCTCGGCCTGATCCAGGCGCCGACCTTCGGCACGCGGCGCCTGGTCGCGCAGGGCCTGCTGGTCGAGGTGATGCCGCAGTTCGTCGCGCCGCCGATGCCGGTGTCGCTGCTGTACCCGAACCGCCGCCAGCTGGCGCCGCGGGTGCAGGCGGTGCTGAACTGGATCGCGCAGGTGGTCGAGCCGCAACTGCGGGCAGAGGCCGCTGCACAATGACCGCCATGAACACCCCGACGCCGATCCTCCTCGATTGCGACCCCGGCATCGACGATGCCCTCGCGCTGTTGCTGGCCGCCGGCGCGCCGGAGCTGGACCTGATCGGCGTCACCACCGTGGCCGGCAACCGCACGGTCGTGATGACCGCGGACAACGCCTGCCGCGTGCTCGACCTGGCCGGCCGCCACGACGTGCCCGTGCACGCCGGCTGCAGCCATGCGCTGACGATGCCGCGGGCCCGCACCAACACCGTCCACGGCGAGGACGGCCTCGGCGGCGTCGAGCTGCCGAGCAGCCGCACCCCCACCGCGCAGCACGCGGTCGACGTGATCGAGCAGGCGCTGCTGCGCGAGCCCGCCGGCAGCCTGACGCTGGTCGCGATCGGGCCGCTGACCAACCTCGCGCTGGCGGAGATCAAGCGCCCCGGCCTGCTGCAGCGCGCGAAGCGCGTGCTCGTGATGGGCGGTGCCGCGTTCTGCGACGGCAACATCACGCCGGCCGCCGAGTTCAACTTCCATGCCGATGCACTGGCCGCGCAGACCGTGCTCGGCAGTGGCGCGCCGGTGCTGCTGTTCGGGCTCGACGTGACGCGCCAGGCGGCGATGCCGGCCGACTGGGTCGATTCGCTGGGCACGCTCGGCAACCGCTGCGGCCCGGTCGCGCGCGACCTGATCCGCGGGTTCCGCCGCGACAGGCCGCTGCTGCACGATGCCTGCCCGGTGGCGTGGCTGCTGGCGCCCGAGCTCTTCGCGTCCGAGCGTTGCCGGGTCGAGGTCGACTGGCGGCCCGGCCTCACCGAAGGCCACCTGTCGGCCAAGCGCATCGCGCTGGCCCGGGACGATTTCGGCACGCCGGTCGACGTGTTCACGTCGGTCGATGCCGACGCGCTGCGCGCACTGCTCAGGCAGCGCCTGGCTCGCCTGCCCTGAGGGCGTCTGCCGGGCCGGCCAGGATGCGGGCGATCAGCGCGCCCAGCTCCTCGAAGGTGTTCTCTTTCTCGAGCAGCCCGCGCACGCCCACCGCGCGGGCCTCGGCCCGCAGCTCTTCGGTGATGTAGCCCGAGCTGAGCACCACCGGCAGGTCGGGCCGGATGCGTGCCAGCTCGCGCGCCAGCTCGATGCCCGAGTTGCCGGGCATGTTGTAGTCGGTCACCAGCAGGTCGACCTCCTGCGGGTGCTCGCGCACCTGGGCGATGGCCAGCGCCGCCTCGTTGAACGTGCGCACGCGGTAGCCTGCGCGGGCCAGCAGGCGCTCGACCATGATGACCATCGTCTCGTCGTCGTCGACGTAGAACACGCGCTCGCCGTGGCCTGCCGACGCCTGCTGGACGTGCGGCGCGCGTGCCACGGCCCCGGCCGTGTCGGCCACCGGCAGGTACAGGTGCAGCGTGGTGCCGACCCCCGGCTCGCTCTCGACCGCGATGGCGCCGTGGTGCGCGACGACGATGCCGTGCGCCACCGAGAGCCCGAGGCCAGTGCCCTGGCCGACCGGCTTGGTCGTGAAGAACGGCTCGAAGATCCGCTCGCGGGTCGCGTTGTCCATGCCGGCACCGTCGTCGCTGACCCACAGGTGCGCATGGCGGCCCGGGTGCAAGCCGCCGAGGCGCTGGCAGGTCGCCGGATCCAGCTCCACGCCGTCGAGCCCGATGCAGATGCGGCCGACGCCGCCGCGCAGCGCATGCCAGGCATTCGTGCAGAGGTTCATCAGCACCTGCTGCACCTGCGTGGCATCGGCCTGCACCTGCGGCAGGTCGTCGGCGATGCGCGTCTGCAGCTCGACGCCGGCCGGCAGCGTGGCGCGCAGCAGCTGGTGCGTCTCGTCGACCACCGGCCGCAGCGACTGCGTCTGCAGCTCCTGCGGCTCGCGCCGGCTGAAGGTGAGGATCTGCCGCACCAGCATGCGGGCGCGCAGGCTGGCCTTGTGCACCTCGCGCAGCAGCGCGCCGGCCGGGTGGTCGGCACCGACGGCCTCCAGCGCCAGCGCCGAGTTGCCGAGGATGGCGCCGACGATGTTGTTGAAGTCGTGCGCGATGCCGCCGGCCAGCGTGCCGATCGATTCCATCTTCTGCGAATGGCGCAGCTGCGCCTCGTAGCGGATCAGCTCCGACTCGGCCTCCTTGCGCTCGTGGATGTCGGTGATCGCGACGCGGATGCTCGGTGTCTCCGCTCCCAGGCCGCCCACGCGCATGCAGTCGAGCTGCACGTGCAGCGCGTCGGCATCGGGGCGGTGCAGCGCCAGTTCCAGGCGCTGGCGCGCGCCGTCCTGCAGCACGCGCTCGAAATGCGCCGTCCAGCGCTCGCGCTCCACCGGGTTGACGAAGTCGGCGAACTGCAGGCCGGCCGAGGCATCGCGGCGCAGGCCCAGCATGTCGGCACCGTTCAGGTTCAGCTGCTCGATGCGGCCGTCGGCGGCGAGCGTCAGGTAGCCCACCGGCGCCAGCTCGTAGAGGTCCATGTAGCGGTCGCGGCTGAGCTCCAGGTCGCGCTGCGCCTGGCGGTGCTCGGCGCGGATCACCGCCTGCGCCAGCTCGCGCTTGAGCACCGGTGCGAGCCGCGCGAGGTTCTGCTTCATCACGTAGTCGCTCGCGCCGGCCTTCATCGCCTCGACCGCGATCTCCTCGCCGATCGTCCCCGAGACGAAGATGAACGGGATGTCGAGGTCGCGCGAGCGGAAGGCCTGCAGCGCCTCGATGCCGCTGAACTGCGGCATGCGGAAGTCCGACAGCACGGCATCCCAGCGCTGCTGGTCGAAGGCTTCCTGCAACGCGGCCAGGCTTTGCACGCGCCTGCAGGTGGGCGCGAAGCCGCCGCGGCTCAGCACGCGGGCGACCAGCCGGGCGTCGTCCTCGGAATCCTCCACCACCAGGATGTTGACCGGCATGCTCATCGTGCGGGGGCCTCGAAGCTTCGGCTCAGGGGTGCGAACGGTCCGGCGGCAGCTGGTTGATCATCAGCCAGTAGAAGCCGAGCACCTTCGCCGCCTCGATGAACTCGACGAAATCGACCGGCTTGCGCACATAGCTGTTGGCGCCGAGCGAGTAGCCCGACACCAGGTCCTGCTCCTCCTTAGACGAGGTCAGGATCACCACCGGCAGCAGGCGCGTGCGCTCCTCGGCGCGGATCGCCTTCAGCACGCCCAGGCCGTCGAGCCGCGGCAGCTTCAGGTCGAGGATCACCAGCGCGGGCAGCGGCTGCGACGCGCGGTGCTCGTGCGCGTTGCGCGCGAACAGGTAGTCGAGCGCCTGCACGCCGTCGCGCGCGACGTCGATCGGGTTCATCAGGTGGCTGCGCTTGAAGGCGCGCAGCGTCAGCGCCACGTCGTCGTCGTTGTCCTCGACCAGCAGGATGGCCTTCTGTTCACTCATCGCGGGACTCCAGGCAGGTGGAAGTAGAAAGTGGCGCCCTGGCCGGGCCGGGCCTCGGCCCAGATGCTGCCGTCATGGCGCCGCAGGATGCGGTGGACGATCGCGAGGCCGATGCCGGTGCCCGGGAACTCGGTCTCATGGTGCAGGCGCTGGAAGGCACCGAACAGGCGGTCGGCGTAGGTCATGTCGAAGCCTACGCCGTTGTCCGCGACAAAGCACACCGGGCGGCCGTCCTTCACGGTGCTGCCGACCCGGATCACCGCATCGGCGGTCTTCGACGTGAACTTCCACGCGTTCTCCAGCAGGTTCTGCATCGCGATCTGCATCAGCGACTTGTCGGCATGCACGATCAGGCCCTCGTCGATCTCCCAGCGCATGGCGCGCTCCGGGTGCATCTTCTGCATCGAGTTCGCGATGTCGCGGGCGATCGCGCCGAGGTCGACGTTGCGCAGCACCAGTTCGGTGCGAGTGACCCGCGACAGCCCGAGCAGTTCGTCGATCAGCCGGCCCATGCGCTGGCTCGCGGCACGGATGCGCGAGAGGTGTTCGCGGCCTTCGTCGTCGAGGCGGTCGCCGTAGTCTTCGAGCAGCGCGAGCGAGAAGCCGTCCATGCTGCGCAGCGGGGCCCGCAGGTCGTGCGACACCGAGTAGCTGAACGACTCGATCTCGTGGTTGAGCGCCGCCAGCTCCTGGTTGCTGCGCTCGATCTGCGCGAACGAGTTGCGCAGCGTGGTCGTCATCGCGTCGAAGTTGCGCGACATCTCGCCGATCTCGTCGTGGCCGCCGATGTCGAGCCGGAACGCCCAGTTGCCGGACGCGACCTCGCGCGTGGCCTGCTGCAGGCGCTGGATCGGCACCAGCACGCCGCGGTGGATCAGCCAGCCGGCCGCGACGGTGGCGAGCGCGATCAGCGCCAGCCCCACCACGATCACCACGACCACGCGATGCTGCGCCCACGCGATGCGCGCGTTGGAGAAATCCAGCAGGCGGAAGGTATCGACCAGGCTCTCCTGGTGCAGCACCAGCAGCTTGCGCGAGATCAGCTCCTCGTAGAGCTTCTGCGTGTTCTCGTCGACGGCGCGCTGGTTGCTGTTGGCCTGCAGTTCCTCGAACAACTGACGCGTCTCGGTGCTGCGCCGGCGCAGGTCGGCGAGGATTTCCGAGGGCTCCGGCTCGGAGAAGATCGGTGCGTCCAGTGCGCGCTCGAGCCGCTCGGCCACCCGGCGCTCCTGCTCGTAGGCGCGCTGGTTCCGGTACAGCACGTACTCGAAGGTGACGAGCCGCAGGTCGTTCAGCACGCGGGCCACGTCCGACATGCGGCGGCGCTGCTGGTCGGCCGCCTCGACCTCGCCGTTGGCCCACCAGATCATCACGGCCAGCAGGGCGATCGTGCCCAGGCCCGTGGTCGTGGCGAGCCAGCCCTTGGCACTGATCTTCATTCGGTGTCGGTCATCCGTCTAGTGCGCCACGGTGACGCGGTCGGGTTGCTCCTCGAGCAAGGCATCGAGGTAGAGGTGGGGCAGGAAGTTGGGCGTCGGTGCCGACGCGGCGGCACGCCCGGTGGTGGTCCAGTCGGCTTCATCCTCCAGCGTGACCAGTTGCGACTGCAGCAGGTTCACGCGGAAGGCGAGCGATTTCCAGCCCGGCTGCAGCGTGGCGGGTTCCACCTTGAGGCGGCGCGCGACGATGGCCAGCGACTCGTCCGCATTCAGCCGGTTGAAGCGCTCCGCCTTCAGCAGCGCGCGCACGAAGCGGCGCGACACCTCGGCATGCTCGCGCAGGTAGTCGCTGCGGCCCACCACCACGTGGCTCACGGTGTAGGCGGCCGGTGCGGTGAACGTGATGCCTTGCGCACCGAGCGCCGATTCGGCGTCGCGGCGCACCGGCTGCCATGTCGAGGCGGCATCGATGCGGCCGCGCGCCAGCTCGTCGGCGAGGCGGCCGGGCGGCAGGTCGACGAGCGTCACGCTGTCGCGCGGCAACCGGTGGCGGATCAGCAGGGCCGACAGGAAGTAGTCGGCGCTGGTGCCGCGCGGCACGCCGACGCGCTTGCCGACCAGGTCGGCCGCTGTCGCGATGCCGCGATCGCGCCGCGCGACCACCGCCATCTCGTCGGAGACGCTCAGCATGCTCGCGAGGATGCTCATCGGCTGGCCGTCGAGCACCGCGGTGACGAAGGGCACCTCGGCCGCGGTGGCCAGGTCGACCTCGCCGCGCCCGAGCACATCGAGCGCCATCTTGCCGTGGCTGACCGGCACGATGGTGACGTCGAGGCCTTCGTCGCGCAGGTAGTCCTTCTCGGCCGCCAGCATCAGCAGCGCGGCGTGCGGCGTGCTGGAGAGCGCGAGCCGCACGGCCATCGCGGCCGGCCGGTGCGCCTGCGTCGTACGATATCGCCAGGTCATGGCCACGGTCACGAGGCCCACGGCCAACGCGACGGCAGCGATCAGAAGCGGCAGGCGGCCCATGCCCTTCGATGGCGCTGCAACTTCTGGCGAGTTCATCAGCCCCTCCCCTCACACTGAGGATTGCAGTGCAATTCGAGCCAAGCGTACGATTGAAGAACAATAGTTGCAATAGGGATTCGATGGCGCGCACGCCGGTAGTTCACGGGGAACCAGAGCAACTGGATCAGCGGCCATCGGACAGACGCCCCCCGTTCCTCGTGATGGCCCACCACCGTTCGGGCTCGAATTTCCTGAACGACGTCCTCCAATCATGCGCCGGCGTCGAATGCCTGAACGAGCCGTTGTCGATGCACACGCGCTTCTTCCGCGAGCACGACCTGGTGCCGTGGGGCGCCGACGACCACGACCCCGCGCTGCTGCATGCCAGCCTGCGCGACAGCGAGACGGTGCGCGGCTTCCTGCTGGAGCTGAAGGCCTACCTCGGGCAATCGCGCCGCGGCCGCGTGATCGGCTTCAAGGACACCTGCCTGTTCGGCAAGCTCGGCTGGCTGAAGGCCTTCCTGCCGGAGCTGCGCGTCATCTTCCTGCGGCGCGATCCGCGGGCCATCGTCTCGTCGGTGCTGCGCAGCAAGCTGACGACGCTGTGGAGCTACTCCGAGCTCGTCACCGGCGCGTTCATGCGCGAGGTTCCGGGTTACGTGAGCCGGGTCGCGCGCGCCGATGCGGCGATGCGCACGACCGAGGTGGTCGCGATGAGCGTTGCGCTTCGTTACGAACTGGCGCGGCGCTGCCTGCATCACTTCGAGCACCTGAGCGTGGAGCTGGCCGACATCTCGCGCGAGCCGGTGCGGGTGGTGGGGGAGCTGGTGTCCTTCCTCGGCGCCGAGGCGGCCGGCGATGCCGCGGCGTTCATCCATGCGCGGCAGGCCGAGACGCGCGGCGGGCTGTTCTCGTCGTACCGGTCGCTGGATGACGTGGAGAATGGCTGGCGCGAGCACCTGGGCGAGGCGCAGCTGGCGCTGATCGACGAGGTGCAGGAGGCGGTGAGAACACAAGCACGATGATCGAGCAGTACCTGAACGACGCGGTCGGCTTCACGGTGGCGTCCGGCCCGCTGGCGGGGCGGCGCCTGCGCGTCGCCCGCACGCTGCTGACCTGCCGCGTGGCCGCCGAGATCCTCAACGAGATGCAGTTGCCGCCCGAGACCGGCGAGGGCTACCGGTTCGTCAACGTCTGCAACCCGCGCAACCCGCTGGCCTTCGACCGCGAGGGGGTCGGCTGGCATTGCCGCCCCGCGCTGGACGAGCATCCGGTCTTCGGGCTGAACTGGGCGGCGGCCGGCCTGATCTGCGCGCACCTGGGTGCACGCCTGCCATGGGCGGCGGAGTGGGAGGCGGTGGCGTCGAACAACGATCCGCTGCGGGTCTACCCGTGGGGCGATGCGCCGCCGAGCCCGGTGCTTGCGAACTTCGACGAGCATTTCGGCGGCACCAGCGTGGTCGGCAGCTTTCCGCCGTCGGAGCTGGGGCTGTTCGACCTGGCCGGCAACCTGGGCGAGTGGTGCCAGGACCTGCACGATCGCGATGCCGCGCAACCGATGGAGCGGGTGGTGAAGGGCGGGGCGTGGAGCAAGGATGCGGGCCACCTGCGGATCCGCGCGAGCCGCGGCAAGTGGGGGCGCCTGGGCACGACGACGATCGGCCTGCGGCCGGTCTGGGACGACCGAGGATGAACCGAGGGCGGATCAAGATGACGAAGCTGGTGATCTTCGACCTGGACGACACGCTGATCGACTTCGCGTCGACGCGCCTGGTCGCGCACGGGTTGCTCGCCGAGGTGCTGGCCGACGAAGGCATCGCCGCGGCGCCGTTCCTGCAGGCCTGCGGCGAGGTCGACCGGCCGTTGTTCATGCAGTTCGAGCAGGGCCGGCTGACGCGCCAGGAGTACCGGATGCGGCGTTTTTCCGACCCGTTCGACCGCCTGGGCCTGGTGCCGCGCGAGGGGTTGGTGGCGCAGCTGAACCGCGTGTTCATGGACTGCGTGAACGACAGCCCGAAGCTGTACGACGATGCGTGGCCGACGCTCGAGCGCCTGCGCCGCGACGGCCTGCAGCTGGCCATCCTGACCAACGGGCCCGCCGACGGGCAGCGCCGCAAGCTGGCTGCGACCGGGTTGGGCGACGCGGTGGACCATGTCGCGATCGGCGAGGAGGCCGGCGTCAGCAAGCCGCATCCGCAGGCCTACCTGCGGGTGGCCGGGCACCTGGGGATCGCGCCGGGCGAGTGCCTGATGGTGGGCGATTCGCCGACGCTCGACTACGAGGGCGCCCTCGCGGCCGGGCTGCAGGCGCTGCTGCTGGACCGGGCTGGCGCGCATGGGGCCACGGGGCAGCGCAGCGTGCGGGATCTTCACGGCGTGAGGTGTTGAGGCCTCTCTTGTGTGACGCGTGGGCAGGGCGGCCGGGGGCAGGCTGTGGGGGCTCGGCTGGGGCGGTCGGCCCTGGCGGGCCGACTGCACGAAGAGGCTCGGCTTCGGGGGTGCATCGGCAAACTCCCTCCACTCACTTCGTTCGTTGTGGTCARACACAGCCGATGAGYMWGTCTACGAAGCGCGCTGGCGCGCGCCACCCCCGAAACCGATCTTCTCCGTCGCCCCAGAAGTCGCCCCCACAGCCTSCCCCCGGCCGCCCCGCCCACGAACCGMRAGTGTTCGCCAAGTGGGTCAGCTTGACGCCGGCGCGACGGCAGCGCCGCGGATGCCGTGCCGAGCCAGCGACTGCGCGACATAGCCGCTCGCCTTGGCCTGTTCGACGAAGCCGGCGAGCAGTGCGGTGGCARCAGCGCCGCGCGTCAGCGGCAGCCCCATCGCCTGCTCGATCACCATGAAGCGCCCGGGCAGCAGGCGCAGGCCGGGCAGCCGCGCGGCATCGGATTCGAGCTGCTGGCGTACCCCTGCCGCCACGTCGGCGCCTTCGGCGAGGAAGCGCTCGACGACCGCCTGCGAGGTGGGCGTGCGCATCAGCTGCGCGGCCTTCAGTTCGCGCGACAGGTACAGGTCGTAGGCACTGCCGCGGCCCACCATGATGCGGGTGCCGGCGCGGTCGACCTGCGCGTTGTCGGCCAGCGGCGACTCGTTGCGCACCAGGTACGCGCCTTCGATCAGCACGTACGGCGCGCTGAAGCCGATGCCGTCGCTGCGCCGCGGGTCGATCGCGAAGAAGCCGATGTCGGCCCGGTCCGCCTTCACGGTGTCGACCGATTGCAGCGCGGCCTCGACGACGACCAGCTCCAGCGGCACGCCCAGGCGTTGCGCGAGCAGCGTCGCGAGGTCGACCGACACGCCGCTCACGACACCCGCCGCATCGCGGTTGGCGAGGATCGGGTTGCCGAGGTTGATGCAGGCGCGCAGCCGGCCGTGCGGTGCGAGGGCCGCCATGGCGCCGGCGGGCAGCGCGGGTGTCGAGGCGCAGGCGGTGGCCATCACCAGGGGCGCGAGGGCGCAGGACAGTGCTGCGCGGCGACGGGTCATCGAAGAGTGCACGGGACGGACTCCGTGGGCTGGACGCCGCAGTATCGCGGCAGCAGCGGGTTCTTGCACCACTCCCCTGAGGCAAAATCCCGCCGATGAACGACGGCCCGACTCTCGATACCGCCGACATCGTTCAGTTCGAGGACCTGTTCCGTGACCCCGGCTACCCGCAAGACCACCCGCTGTCCTTCGCCCTCGCGCAGAAGCAGCCGGCGATCGACGCGCTGCGCGGGCTGTTCGGCGGCAGCGCGGCGCTCGTCAGGCTGCGGCTGTGGTGTTTCCTCGAACTGGCGGCCCAGCCCCAGGGCAGGCTCTCGCGCGACGATGTCAATCAACTCTTCCATGCGGTGCTGCCCGATCCCCTCGACGCGGCACTCAAGCGCCTGCGCGACCTCGACCTGCTGGTCTGGGATGCCACCGCTCAGGACTACCATCTCTCGCCGCTCGCCCAGCAGGTGCAGGCGCTGCTCGCGCCGCTGACCGCCGCGCAGCAGGATGACGAGCTGTCCGGCCTGCTCGCGCAGGTGGCCGGCTCGCAGCAGCTCGGCCTGGTCGACGCCAGCCAGCTGCAGCACCTGCACGCCCAGCTGGCGCGCCTGCACGACGAGTTCGCCGAGGCCATCGCGAGCGGCTCCGAGGCCCGGCTGCGCCTGGCCCAGCCGCGCTTCGACCGCGCGCTGAAGCTGGTCGACAAGGCCGGCCAGGCGCTGTCGGCCATCATCCAGGACCACAACGACAGCCCGCGCCTGGAGCGCGCCGCCCGCGCGCTCGGCCAGGACCAGGCGCGGCTGCTGTCGATGGCCAGCCAGTTCACGCGTGCACTGCAGCAGGCCGACCGCCAGCGCGTCACGCTGGGCAGCAGCGGGCTCACCTCGTCCGATGTGCGCAACTGGCTGCAGCACCACACCGACCTGGCGAGCCTGCTCGGCGAGGCGCTGGCGATCGGCGTGCGGCCCGTCTTCGTGACGCAGCACGACCTGCTCGACGTGGCCGAAGGCGAGTTCGAGCGCGACCGCCCCGACCCCACGCGCAGCACCGGCCTGCCGCCGCCCGCGCAGGCCGATGCCGGCACGCTCGACATCCTCAGCCTGCCGCCCGAACTGGGCGAGCTGATCGGCCTGCTCGGCCGCTGGAGCAGGGCGCCCGACGATGGGCCCGGCGGCGAGGCCGGCGCCGATCACCTGCTGAGCGAGGCCGTGCTGGGCGGGCGCTTCGCGCACGCCGCCTACCGATTGCAGCTGATGCCGCTGCTAGGCGACGCACAGGCCCAGGCGCTGAAGAGCCCCACCGGTGAACTCGCGCGGATGCCGTGGCAGGTGGCGCTCACGCCCACGCTGCTGAAGACCGCCGACCTCGAGGTCGCGCTGATCAGCGAGGGGCACCTGCAACGCAGCGGCCGCGCGCCGTCTGCCGAACCTGTTCAACCCGATTCCGTCCGCATCCCAGAATGAGTACTTCCCTCGATGACGCCGCCGTGCTGGCGGCCGAACTGCTCGCGCGCCGCTGGCTGCCGCGGCAACACCCCAAGGTCAAGCGCGCATTGATCGACGCCGAGCTCTGGTCCGCGCTGCAGGAGCGGCTGGCCCAGGTCGGCCTGCGCCTGGTCGACAACATCTACGCCGACCACATCACCGTGGCGCTGCTGCGCCCGGCCGAGAGCGCGGTGTTCGGCGAGGCCGGGCTCGACAGCCACAACAACATCGACCTGCCGCGCGACGCCGTCTCGCTGCTGATCGTGCTGTGGTCGCTGATCGTGCTGCCCAAGCGCGAGCGCCAGGCCGCGCGTGCCACCAGCCTCGAATCCGACGGGCAGAACGAGATGTTCAACACCGCCCGCCCGCTGCCCGATGCGGCAAGCGTCAGCCCGGTGGTGTCGTACAAGTCGCTGCTGACCGATTTCGGCGTGCAGCTGGGCAAGAAGACCCGGCTCGACGGCAACCTGAAGCGGCTCGCGAACCACGGCTTCATCGTGCACCGCGGCGACGAGATCGCCGAGGGGCCGCTGCTCGACCTGCTGCTCGACTACGACGTGCTCGCACCGCGCATCCTCGACGGCGCGCTGCACGAGGTGCTGGGGCGGGCCCGCGGCGCGCAAGACACGCAAGACGCCGGAGAGGCCTGACCCGATGTTCCACCTGCAAAGCCTCGAACTGCTGCACTGGGACTACTGCCAGCGCCTCACATTGCCGCTCGACGGCGCCATCATCACCGTGGCCGGCCCGAACGGCTCGGGCAAGACCACGCTGCTCGACGCGATGCGCACGCTGCTCGGCCTCGACTGCTCCGGCGGGCGCAGCTACAAGACCTATGCGCGCCATGCCAACGCCGACAGCGCCTGGCTGCGCGCCACCGTCGACAACCGGCCGCGCAACCGGCAAGCCTCGAACCGGCCCTTCGCGCGCTGCCTGCTGTATGCCGACACGGTGACGCTGGCCTGCCGCATCGACCGCAACGGCGGCGACTGGCAGCGCCGCTACGTGATGGTCGATGGCGACGTGTCCATCGAAGCGCTGGTGGAGCGCCCCGACAAGGACTGGCTCGGCATCGAGCACTGGCGCCGCCGCCTCGAAGGGGCCGGCCTGAGCCGCGCGATCGCGCGCGTGCTGGCGCTCGAGCAGGGACAGACCGACCGGCTGTGCGAGTACTCGCCGAAGGAGCTGCTGCGGCTGGTGTTCGACGTATTCGGCGACCAGGACGTGCTGGACCGCTATGAAGACGCCCGCAACCACCAGCGCCAGCTGAGCCAGGAGGTGGAGGTCGCCGAGCGCGAGCTGGCCCACGGCCGGGCCCAGCGCGCCGAGCTGGAAGCGCGCGTCAACCTGTACCAGCAGTACCAGTTGAAGCTGCGCGAACGCGAGACGCTGAACACCGAGGTGATCCCGGTGCTGGCCTGGGCCGAGGAGCGCGAGCAGCTCTCCGGCAAGCTGCGCGACCTGCACCGGCAGCGGCTGGAGCTGGCCCAGCAGGGGCGGCAGCGCGCGCAGCTGAAGGCGCAGCTGCTGACCCTGCTCGAGGAGCAGACGGCAGCCGGCGAGCGCGTGGACCAGCTCGAGCGCGAGCACGCGGCCGCCCACCGGGTCTTCGATGCGGCGCGCGATGCCGAGCGGCCGGTGGAGGCCGTCGTCAAGCACGCGAAGGAACTGGAGGGCCTGGCCGTCATCGAGAGCGATGCGGCCCAGCTGAGCGAACGCCTGCAGCAGCTCGAGAAGCAGAAGCAGGGCCTGGCCACCGACTGGCAGCGCCTGAGCGACCAGCGGGCCGATGCGGCACGCGCGATGGCCGAGCTGCAGGGGCAGGGGCCGACGCCGCGGCCGCCCGAGATCGCCCGCTTCCAGCGCACGCTGAAGGAGGCCGGCATCGCGCACCACCTGCTGGCCGACGTCATCGAGATCACCGACGAGCACTGGCGCGCGGCGGCCGAAGGCGTGCTGCGCGGCGTGCGCTGGGTGGTCGTGCTGCAGCGGACCGGCGATGAATCGCAGGCCCTGGCGCTGGCCGAGCGCGAGCGCTATCGCCACTACGTCGTCGCCGAGGCCGAGGCGGCACCGGCGAAGGCCGCGGCCGGCAGCCTGCTGGAGGTGTTGAAGTTCAGCGCTGCGGCGCCGGGCTGGTTGCTGCGGCAGCTGGCAAACATCCAACGCGTGGACAGCACCGCGCACGGCGTCAGGCAGGGTGGCGAGTGGATCACGCCGCAGGCCTATCACCGCGACGGCCGCGGCGGGCGCAGCGTGTGGGTCGATCCGGAACAGCACCAGTTCGGCGCGGCGGCGCAGGCCTCGCGCAGGAAGTCGATCGAGCGGCGGCTGGCGCAGCTCGACGAGCAGCTGATGCGCGTCGCGCAGGAGCAGCAGGGCGTGCAGCGGCAGCTGAAGGATGCGCAGCAGGCCGCCGAGGGGCACAAGGCGGTGGAGGAGCTGGCGCGCCGCAGCGAGGAGTTCGCGCAGGCGCGCAACGCGCTGCCCGAGCTCGCGAAGCTGCGGGCTGCTGCCGGCCAGCGCTGGAACGACCTGGGCCGCCAGCACAGTGAGGCGGTGGCTGCGGACACCACCAGCCGGCACCGGTACGAGCAGGCGCGGGATCGGCTGAAGGACGGCGAGTTCCACAGCGTGCAGAAGGAGCGCGACTGGACCGAGCGCCATGACGGCCTGCGCAGCCGCATCGCCAACTCGCAGAAGGACAGGGCCAGCTTCCCCGCACGCTGGATCGCGCCGGAGCAGGTGGACGTGCTGCGCCAGCGCTACGGCAACGCGACGCAGGCGAAGCTGCGCAACGAGGCCATCGAGGCCGAGCTGAACCAGGGCCATTGGGAGACCGATGCCAGCGTCGAGGAGAAGCTGACGCTGATGACGGCCGCCGTGCGACAGCAGGAAGGCCAGCTCGGCGATCGCAAGGCCAGCAACGAGGCGGCGCGCGTGGCGGTCGACAACGCCCGTGCGCGCTACATCGACGTGCTGCGCGCCACGGTGCGCCGCTACCGCAAGAACATCACCGAGCTCGGCCAACTGGCCGGCGTGGACGTGAACGCCGACCTGCCGCACCTCGACAACGACGACACCGTGCTGAAACAGGCCGAGCTGAAGGTGCACTTCAACTTCGACGGCAAGGGCAGCATCGGGCTGAACGACGGCGAGGCCTCGGGCGGCCAGCAGGTCATCAAATCGCTGATCCTGCTGGTGGGCCTGATGAAGGACGACGAGACGGCCGGCGGCTTCGTCTTCATCGATGAGCCGTTCGCCCACCTGGACGTGCGCAACATCCAGCTGGTGGGGCACTTCCTGAAGTCGACGCGCGCGCAGTACGTGCTGACGACGCCGATCACGCACAACGTGGAGGTCTTCGAGCCGGCGGACATCACGCTGGTGACATCGAAGAAGCTGAAGGGCGCGCGCTGGGCCCCGCCGATCGGCGTGCTGCAGCGGCGGGCACCGGTGCCGGCGATGCCATGACGGGCGAGCTGGTCACCAGCTACCCCGCGGCGAAGCTCAGGGAGCGCCGCGTGGCCGCTGCGGCGCCACCGGCCGCGCTGCCGCTGCTGAGCCTGCCGCAGCGCGAGATGCTGATCCGCTGGGGACGCTCGGACAGCCTGACGCGGCAATGGCTGCCGCTGCTGCGATCTGAGGAGTCGCGCGCGTCGATCGAGGAGGTCGAAGACCTTGCGACGCTGCTGCTGAACCACGGCTGGATCAGCGTCACGGATCGCCAGGGCAGGAACGGCTGGCTGCGGCAGTCGATCACCTGGCTGCACCTGCCGGTGTTGAAGCAGTTGCTGGGGCTGGGCACGCTCGAATCGCGCCGCGACCAGCGCAGCGAGCAACTGCAGGCGCTCGCGGACTGGGTCCGCTCGCACGAGGCGCTGCACGCGGCTGCGGCCGAACTGGCGGAGGGCGGCGCGGTGCTGAACCTGGCGACGCTGGCGCGCCGCATCGAGCTGCTGCAGGCGCTGGCCCGCTGGCAGGATGAGCAGCACACCGGCACGCGACGGGATTTCGAACTGCAGGCGCGCGGCAAGACCAAGTCGCTCGCGACGGCGGAGTGGCAGTGGCTGGATGCGCATGTCGACCTGCCTGCGCTGGGCATCGAGCGGTTCGCGCAGCAGGTGTGGCTGGCAGGGGCGTTCGATCTCATGTGGGCGCCCGAGCACCGCTGCGACCTGCGGGCGCTGCATTGCGTGGGGCTGGCGGCGCGTGACCTGCTGAAGCTGGTTCAGGCGGCGTCACCGGCGCAGTACTGGCTGATCGAGAACCGCGCCAGCTTCGAGCGGCAGGCGGCGCAACGCGCGGACGGTGTCGCGTTGATCTGGCTGCCGGGGCGCCCGCCGGGCGACTGGATGGCCGCAGTGGGTGCGCTGCTGGATCGGGCGCCTGCGCCGGCGCGCATCAGCGCCGATCCGGACCCGGCAGGTGTCGAGATCGCGCTGACGGCCGGCAGCCTGTGGGAGAGCCGCGGGCTGCCGTGGGAGCCGCACCTGATGGGCGTCGATCAGCTCGCGGCGGCCCGGCAGAAGCTGCCGCTGGATGATCACCACGACCCCGCCACGCTCGCCCGCATCCGCGCGAAGCCGGGCGTGCCCGAGGCATTGCGGCGGCTGTGCGAGCACATGGCGCAGGAGCAGGTGAAGGCCGAGCAGGAGGGCTGGCTGTGAAGTGCCAGGAAGCAGGCTCAGTTGGGGCCGATACCATCGTGCATCGCTCCAACATGCCTCACGGCACTGCCATCCCATGCCGATCTTCTCGTCGCAATTCTCGTCCCGCGTCTTGCGTCCGCTGCTCTCGGCCGTCGTCCTGGCAGGCACCGCATCAGGCAGCTTCGCGCAGGCCGCGGTGCCTGACGAGGCGGCCGACTACGCGCGGCCCCATGAACTGATCGACGTCGACCACGGCCGGCGGCTGAACCTGTACTGCCGCGGCAGCGGTGGCCCGGTGGTGATCTTCGAGGCCGGCCTGGAAAGTGACGGCTGGGACTGGCTGAAGGTGCATCCAGCCATCGCGAAGCTGACCACGGCCTGTGTCTACGACCGCGCCGGGTACGGTTTCAGCGACGCCGCGACCCGGCCTGCCACCCATGCGCAGGCGGGCGCGGACCTGCACGTCCTGCTCCAGCGGGCGAAGCTGAAGCCGCCGTACGTGCTGGTCGGCCACTCGATGGGCGGCCGTGTCGCCCAGCTCTACGCCTACACCTGGCCGAAGGAGGTCGGCGGCCTCGTGATCGTCGACAGCGAGCACGAGGACGAGCCCGCGCGTGGCAACCGCGTCACCGGCGGCAAGTTCTCGATGCTGCTGGCGCAGGAGAAGGCGATCGACGAGGGCTGCTACCGCGCGGTGCGCAAGGGCATGAAGGAGGGGAGCGAGGCGTACGTGCAATGCGTGGGCGACAGCTCCAACCTCTACGGGCCGGTGCTGTGGCCGGTGGTGCGCTCGGCACGGCAGGATCTCAAGCGGCAGACGGCCGTGCACGCCGAGTACCTCCAGTACCACACGAAGAGCGCGGCCCAGCTGCGTGCCGCGCGCAAGCGCTTCGGCGACCTGCCCTTGGTCTACCTGACCCGCGGCGTCAGCCCCTATGCGACGCCCGGCCAGCCCCGGAGCGAGGTCGACAAGGCCTTCGAGGCCGAGGTGCTGAAGACGCACGAGGAGGTGGTGGCGCTGTCGAGCCGCGGCGTCCATCGCGTGGTGGCCGGCGCGGGGCACGACATTCCGGCCGAGAAGCCGCAGGCGGTGATCGATGCGGTGGCCGAGGTGCTGGGGATGCGCTGATTCGAAGTCACTGGCTGCATGCTTGCCCGATTCTCACGTGGAGGGCAGCAGCAGGGTACGGCTTCGCGTGGTGTAGCGACTTGGAAGCCGAGAGCCGACGAGTCTCGTCGCCGCATCGCGATCGAACGGGATGAGCATCACGGCAATGTCGTCGATGATTCGCTCGGTGCGCCAGCCGCGGCTTGCTTCCGCGGCGATTTCGAACGGCTCCAGGACCAGGTCGCGCAGATCTTTCGATGGCGCGACGGCCACGAGAATGGCGTGAAGCCCATCCAGCTTGCGAAGCCCGTGGGGCTCTCTTGAAATGATCTGAAGGAGCTCACGCGTGTGTGCTGCCGCTTTGCCTGGCTCCCTGTGGACGAGCAGGCGCAACGGCCACAGCGCAACGCAGGCGATGCGATTCGGCTCACCCTGGCTGTATGCCGCGGCAAAGGCCTCGTCCAGCAGGCTGTCTGCGGCCTGATCGGTGGGGTTCATCTCCACGATGGACGCGATGGCCTGGCAGCGATACCAGGGGTGTTCGATGCTGCGTGCCACCTGCAGTGCCTGCCCCGGATCGTGTTCGGCGAGCCGTTGTACGTCTCCTCGTGCCAATGAGCCCCTGCCTTCAGGGCTGTTCCGCAACCGCGCGATGCATTGATCCGGTGATTCGAACGGATCGCTTTCCGGCATGTCGGCACTCACAGGCCAGGCTTCCAGAGTTTCGGCACGCCCGGGCAACTGAAGCTGCCGGAGTCGAAATACTTGTCGTGGATCGTGTCGCTGAGCAGAAGCGGCTGGCGAACCAGCACGAAGGTGAATGCAGCGGCGGCGAGCATGCCCAACACGAGACGCCGATGCCATGCCTCAGAAAGATCACCCTCGAGGCGGGCCAGCCAACCCAGCCCGAAGACGATTCCCAGCTGGAGGGTGATGCCGAAGCCGAGGCGTGACAGGTCGATCGGCGGACTGCTCCCGCAACGCAGCGAGGCGAGCCACGCATCCATTGCTGCGAGCAGGACCAAGGTCAGGAAAGGCGCCACACGCCCGAACTTCTGCGCGATGCCCGCGCCATGAGGGTGTGACCGAAGGAAGAAGTGAGACATGTTCAGGCTCAGGCGTCAGGCCGGATCGTAAAGGGTCCGGCTGGCATAGCGCCCCGGCGGCATCCCCACATGCCGCGTGAACGCCACGCCGAAGGTGCTGACCGAGCTGTAGCCGACGCGCTCGGCGATCTCGGCGATCGCAAGCTCCCGCTGCCGCAGCATCTGCCGCGCCAGCGCCATCCGCCAGGCCAGCAGGTACGCCATCGGCGCCACGCCGACGGCACGGCTGAAGCGCTCGAAGAAGGCCGAGCGCGACATCGCCGCCTCGTGCGCCAGCTGCGCGACGGTCCACGCGTCGGCCGGGCGCTCGTGCATGCGCCGCAGCGCCGGCG
>NZ_JBFUFQ010000082.1:0-23913 GCF_056403355.1 Rhizobacter sp. P2_H3
CACCCGCACCCGCGCCGGCGCCGGCCCCGGCCCCGGCCCCCGCGCCGACCACCTCCGCGCTGCAGCTCCCGCTCGAACTGCTGGGCGATGGTTCGCCCTCGGCGCCGGTCGTCGCGGAAGCCGGCCTGACGATCCCGTCGGCCCAGCTCGCCAACGTGAACCAGCTGTGGTTCATGTGCCACCGCTGCGGCTTCTTCGGCGCACCCGAGTTCGAGGCCACCACGCAGCCGACGACACTGGTGAAGGCAAGCGTGCGCGTGCTCGGCGGCGTCGCGCCGTCACAGGCTGGCAGCATCCCGTGGGTGGACATTGCAGATGCGACGATGAAGCTGGCCGACCCCGAGCGGGTGCAGGGCGGCCTGACGCGCGGTGGCCTCTACACCACGCGCATGAGCCTGCTGCTCGACACCGCGGCGAAGGCGCGCCTGGTGGCCGGCGTCAACCGCGTGCAGTTCCGCTTCAACGGCACCGACGGCGAATCCAACGGCTACCGCATCGTCGAGCTGCAACTGCAGGATGCGCAAGGCAGAAGCCTCGCGACCGACACCGCGCAATACGCCGACCTCAGCGCCGAAAAGGCAGCCGGGAAGGCGCTCAGCGCCGATGCGACGGCCGGCGACGCGCTGTGGCACGGCCTGGGCCTGCTGAAGAAATCGAGCATCGTCAACCGCAGCATCGAGGCGGCCTGTTCGTCGTGCCACGCGGTCGACGGGCGTGACCTGCAGTACTTCAACTACTCCAACAACGCGATCGTGCAGCGCGCGCGCTTCCATGGGCTGAGCGAGACGCAGGGCAAACAGATCGCCGCCTACATCCGCTACAGCCAGCGCGACGTGCCACACGTGGCGCAGGCCGCGCCGTGGAACCCGCCGTACCAGCCCGGCCCGGGGCTGGACGCGAAGCCCACCGTCGAATGGGCGGCCGGCGCCGGCATCGCCGCAGTGCTCGACAACGCGACGCAGGCCGCCAGGGCGCTGTTCGGCAAGCCGCAGGACCAGCCGCTCGCGCTGACGCAGGCCGACATCGACCGCGTGATGGACGTGAGCGCGACGATGAACGTGCGCGAGATCCCGATCCCGCTGCAGTTCCCGGACTGGAACGCGTGGATGCCGACCATCCACCCGATGGACGTGTGGCCGGAAGAGAATGCCGCGGTGGCCGGCGGCTCGTTCCTGAAGGGCGGCACCTTCGCGAACGGCAAGCAGGACACGCTCGCGCAGCACATCCGCGCACGCGCCTGGCTGCAGTCGCACCTGAACCCGAACGGCAAGTACGGCGACTGGAGCCACCTGACCGACGGCCAGCGCGACGAGATCCAGGCCATCTTCATGGGCATGGGCTTCTCGCCGAACAACTTCCTCGGCGATTTCAACGACCCGAACAAGGCGACCGGCGCGATCGTCGGCGCGCGCTGGCTGCAGTCGAAGGCGAACGGCGCGACGATGGCGCGGGCCGATGCCGGCGCGTTCACCTTCCCGGCCTTCACCGAGCGCGCGAAGATCTCGCTGACCAACTGGGGCGCGCTGCAGCAGTGGGAACTGGCCCACACCTTCGGGCTGGAGGGCAACCAGAAGTGGTTCATCCGCGCGCCGACAAGCAGCCGAGCGGCGCCTGGGTCGGCGCGGGCGAGGCGCGCGGCTGGCCGTTCAACACTTTCGGCGTGTTCGAGCTGGCGCCGCACTTCATGCACGTCAACGAGCGGCTGCCCAACGGGGTCGACCGCAACCGCGTGATGGCCTGGGAGGCCAACAACATCGTCGCGTCGCTGTACCACACCAACCAGTGGTACCAGCTGCAGATGACGCTGAACTCGGGCGCGCAGCAGGCCTGGAGCAACTTCCCGATGGACTGGCCGTACATCGTGACGTGGGATGCGATGCTCACCGACGAGATGGGCCTGAAGAACGGTGCGCAGCACGAGGCGCTGAAGGCCAACCTGGTGCGCACGCTGCAGGCGCGCATCAAGCTCGCGCAGTACGTCAACAACGGCTACCCGATCAGCAAGCCCGACCCGAACCAGCCGAACGCGCCGGAGCGCGACCAGGGCAACAACGGCCGCGCGAAGGCGCTGTTCCATGTGGTGCCGACGCTGTACGTGGACGGCGGCGAGGCCTACAACTCGACCTCGCCGCAATCGCGCTACCGGCTCTACGACAGCTTGCAGCCCGGGCTCTACAAGATGGCCCTGAACGGCGGCATCCAGATGTTCAACCAGCTCTACGCGACGCAGCCGGTGACGGCCTGGCGGCGCTGCGACCCGAACGCGCTGATCGCAGGCGAGCCGGAGGAGACGACGGGCTTCCGCTTCTGCCTGGACCGGGCGATCAACCCGCTGCCGAGCGACGGCAAGGGCTCGGTGCAACTGCCGTTCGGCGCGCGCACCGACCAGATCGTGCGCTACGGGCTGATCAAGACGAAGGAGCTGGGCAGCGGCATCGAGCCGGCGCGGCTGAAGACCTGGAGCGACTGGGTCGGCGCGGCCTGGCCGCAGTGACCTGATCTATACGCCCGCGTAGGGCTCGACCGGCCGCTGGTTCTCGTCGACGCGCAGCGGCCGCCCGAGCGCCGGGAACGCGCGCTGCGCGCAGCCTTGGCGCTCGCAGACCTTGCAGCCGGGGCCGATCGGCGTCACCGCCTGCGGGTCGGCCAGCGCCAGCCCGCGGGCGTACACCAGGCGCGACGCGTGCCGGCGGTCGCAGCCCAGCGCCACCGCGAACTCGCGTGGCGGTGTGCCGAAGCCGCCGCTGTCGTGGCGGATGCAGCGGGCGATCCACAGGTAGGTGCGGCCGTCGGGCATCGAGGCCAGCTGTGTCAGCACCTTGCCGGGTTGCGCGAACGCCTCGTAGACGTTCCACAGAGGGCAGGTGCCGCCGGTGCGCGAGAAGTGGAAGTCGGTTGCCGACTGGCGCTTCGAGATGTTGCCGGCCCGGTCCACGCGCACGAAGAAGAACGGCACGCCACGCGCCTGCGGGCGCTGCAGCGTCGAGAGCCGGTGGCACACCGTCTCGAAGCTGACGCCGAAGCGGCGCGCCAGCCGATCGATGTCGTAGTGCAGTTCCTCCGCGGCGGCCAGGAAGGGCGCATAGGGCAGCACCAGCGCGCCGGCGAAGTAGCTGGCCAGCCCGATGCGCCCGAGCGCGCGCGATTCGTCGCTGCGGAATTCGCCGCCCGCCACCAGCGAGGCCAGGAGTTCGTCGGCCTCGACGAAGGCCAGCTGGGTCGCCAGCTGAAACGCGCGTTGGCCCGGTTCGAGATCCGCATGCAAGGTCAGCAGCCGTGACCGCGGGTCGTAGCTGCGCAGGCCGGGCAGCGCATCGGCCGCTGCGGTGCGCGTCGAGATGCGGTGCTTCAGCAGCAAGTGCCGCTCGAGCCGCCCGGCGAGGTCGCGGGCCAGCAGCGAGGGCGGGTCCAGCTCGGCATGCGTGGCCTCGGCCAGCTCGTCGAGCTCGGCGACGTGGTTGTGGCGCGCGTAGAAGAAGTCGCGCACTTCCTCGTGCGGCTGGGTCGGACCGAGGCCGGGCCGGGCATCGCGGTCGCCCAGGCCGACGGCCATCGCTTCGAGGCGCTCCTGCGCATCGCGGGCCACCTTGTGCAGCTGGAGCATGCGATTCGCGAGCGCCGGCATCTGCTGCGCGAGGGCCAGCACCTCCGCATGCGGGATCGCGGCACCGCCATCGGCGACCACGTCGTGCAATTGCGCCATCAGGCGCGCCTCTTCACTCTCGGAGAAGAACTGCAGGTCGACGCCGAGCGCCGACTGCAGCTTCAGCAGCACCGGCACCGACAGCGGGCGCTGGTTGTTCTCGAGCTGGTTGACGTAGCTGGCCGACAGCTCCAGCGATTCGGCCAGCGCGGCCTGCGTCAGGCCGCGCTGCTCACGCAGCGTGCGCAGGCGCACGCCGAGGAAGGTCTTGCGCATGGTGGTTGAGACCCGATGTGCTTCACGCCGCGGCGAGCCGCTCCTTTGCCAGCTTCGTGCCTTTGGCCAGCGCTTCCAGCTTGCGCCAAGCCACGTCCCGCCCCATCGGTGCCAGGCCACAGTTGGTGCACGGGAACAGCCGCTCCTTCGGCACGAACTGCAGCGCGCGGCCGATGGTGTCCGCCACTTCCTCGGGTGTCTCGACGACATCGCTGGCCACATCGATCACGCCGACCATCACGTCCTTGCCGGCCAGCAACTTCATCAGGTCGGGCGGCACATGGGAGTGGATGCATTCCAGGCTCACCTGGTCGATGCGGCTGCGGGCCAGCGCGGGGAACACCGCCTCGTACTGGCGCCATTCGTCGCCCAGCGTGCTCTTCCAGTCGGTGTTGGCCTTGATGCCGTAGCCGTAGCAGATGTGCACGGCCGTCGTGCAGGTCAAGCCCTGTGCGGCGCGCCCGAGCGCCTGCACGCCCCAGTCGGCAGCGTCCTTCATGTAGACGTTGAACGCGGGTTCGTCGAACTGGATGATGTCCACGCCGTCGGCCTGCAGCGCGAGCGCTTCCTGGTTCAGCAGTTCCGCAAATGCGAAGGCCATCTTGATCTTGTCACCGTAGAAGCGATCCGCCACGGTGTCGACGATGGTCATCGGGCCGGGCAGCGTGAACTTCAGCTTCTTCTTCGTGTGCGCGCGCGCCAGTTGTGCCTCGAACGCATGCACGCGGCCCTTCAGGCGCAGCGCGGAAACCACCTGCGGCACCATCGCGTCGTAGCGGTTGTCGCGGATGCCCATCTTCACCTTGTGCTCGAAGTCGATGCCCTCGACCTGCTCGAGGAAGCCGTGCACGAAATGTTGGCGCGATTGCTCGCCGTCGCACACGATGTCCAGGCCTGCATCTTCCTGGGCCTTGATCCACAGCAGCGTTGCATCGGCCTTGGCCTGGCGAAGCGCATCGCCTTCAGCCTTCCACTGCGGCCAGAGCTTGTTGGTTTCAGCCAGCCAGGCGGGTTTCGGCAGGCTGCCGGCGATGGAGGTTTCAAACATGATTGGCAGCCCATTGTTCAAGGACATTCTTGTACGGCTTGATGAAGTGCTCTTCTGCAAATTTCCCCTGCTTGACAGCCAGCTGGCTGCGCTCTTCCCGGTCGTAGACGATCTGCGTCAATGAGTAGTCCCCGTGCTTCAGGCTCGGTCGATAGACCTTCCCGGCCGCCGAGTTGGCGTTGTAGAGCTCGGGGCGGTAGATCCGCTGGAAGGCTTCCATCGTGGCGACGGTGCCGATCAGCTCGACGTTCGAGTAGTCGCCCAGCAGGTCGCCGCGGAAATAGAACGCCAGGGGCGCCACGCTGTCAGGCGGCATGAAGAAGCGAACCTGCATGCCCATCTTGGCGAAGTACTGGTCGGTCGATGACAGCGCATCCTGCTGGTACTCGATGCCCAGGATGGGGTGGTGATTGCCGTTTCGGCGATAGGTCTTGCTGGTCGAGGCGCTGATGCAGATGACCGGCGCCTTCTTGAAGCGCTCCTTGTAGGTGCTCGAGTTGACGAACTGCTTGAACAGCTTGCCATGCAGGTCGCCGAAATCGTCCGGCGTGCCGAACTGCGCGCGATCGGCGTTGTAGGCCGGGAGCAGCACGCTGAAGTCGTAGTCGCGCACGTAGGAGGAGAAATTGTTCCCCACGATGCCGCGAGTACGCGTGTTGTGCCGCTTGTCGAGAACGATGGTTTCCAGGATCTCGATCAACGGGAATGCGGGACTGCTTTCCGTGGCGCCGAAGCTCATCTCGACCGAGATGATCTCGAGTTCGACGGCGTAGCGGTCTGCCTCCGGGTTGTCCCAATGCGCCAGGTCGTTGAAGCGGTTGTCGATCATCCGCAGTGTGTTGCGCAGGTTCTGCTGCCGGCTCGCCCCCCGGGCCAAGTTGGCAAAGTTGGTGGTGATGCGCGTGCTGTCCGCTGGCTGATAGTTCTCATCGAAACGGATGCTCTTGAGGCGGAAGCTGAGTTCTTCGTTCATTGTGTTCTGGTGACCTGATTGCCGGGGAATGCTGATGCCGTGTTTCAGGCTGCGACCACTTCCTTCACTGGTGCAGGACTGCCGTGGCGCGTCAATGCGATCAAGGGCAGTGCTCGTTGCACCGCAAGCCGAGTCCGCTCGACGACGGCCTCGTCCCGCAGGCGGTAGTCCAGGAAATCCTTGTCGGTCGCGTAGACGCCCAGCGGCAAGGTGCGTGCTTGGAAAAAGCTGAACAGCGGCCGCAATTGGTGGTCGATCACCAGGGCATGGCGCTCGCTGCCGCCGGTGGCCGCCAGCAGGACGGGCTTGTCGATCAATGCGTCCTGGTGAATGAAGTCGAAGAAGTGCTTGAACAGCCCCGTGTAGGAGCCACGGTAGACCGGCGTTGTCACCACCAGCAGGTCTGCCTGCTCGACCATGGCCAGTTCGCGCTCCACGGTGTCGGGCAGTTGGGAACGCCAGACCGCGCCAGCCAACTGCGGTGCGAGCTGACCCAGTTCGACCAGGCGGCGCTCGCACGGAACATCCTTGGCGATCAGGTCCAGCAGGTGCTCTGCCAGGGCTGCAGCCTTGGACGGTCGTTGCAACCCGCCGGAGACCGCCACGACGCGGAGGGGGCGTGTCATTTCTGCTTTCATGGACCGGGATGCTAGGGAAGATGGGTCATGACGTAAAATGGTTTTATTTCACAAATCCATGAGCGGAATTCATCTGAATGCTTGAGCGCATCCACCTCAGCATCGTTCAGCAGGTCGAGAAGCAAGGGTCGTTGACGGCCGCCGCGGGCGTGCTGAGCCTCACCCAGTCGGCCCTGAGCCACAGCATGAAGAAGCTGGAGCAGCAACTGGGCACCGACGTCTGGCTGCGCGAAGGTCGAAGCCTGCGCCTGACGCAGGCCGGGCAGTACCTGCTGGCGGTGGCGAACCGTGTGCTGCCGCAACTGGACCTGGCCGAGGAGCGCCTGGGCCAGTTCGCGCAGGGCGAGCGCGGCGCGTTGCGCATCGGCATGGAATGCCACCCTTGCTACCAGTGGCTGCTCAAGGTGGTGTCGCCGTACCTCGCCACGTGGCCCGACGTGGACGTGGACGTCAAGCAGAAGTTCCAGTTCGGCGGGATCGGCGCGCTCTTCGGCTACGAGATCGACCTGCTGGTCACGCCCGACCCGCTCCACAAGCCGGGCCTGAAGTTCGAGCCGGTGTTCGACTACGAGCAGGTGCTCGTGGTGGCCAAGGGCCATGCCCTGGCTTCGGCAGCCTACGTGAAGCCGCAGCAGCTGACCCAGGAAGTGCTCATCAGCTACCCGGTGGACATCGAGCGCCTCGACATCTACAACCAGTTCCTGTTGCCGGCCGGTGTCACGCCCAGGCGCCACAAGGCCATCGAGACCACCGACATCATGCTGCAGATGGTGGCCAGCGGCCGCGGCGTGGCCGCCCTGCCGCGCTGGCTGGTCGAGGAGTACTCGGCCAGGATGGAGGTGGTGCCCGTGCGGCTCGGCGCGCGCGGCATCGCCAAGCAGATCTTCCTGGGGGCGCGAGAAGCGGACACCGCCATCGACTACGTGCGGGCCTTCATCGAACTGGCCCGCCAGCCCGCCATCGGCAGGAACCTTGGGTCATTCCGACAAACCCCAGCCCGCTGACCCTGACCGCCATTCAAGGGCCGCAAGTGCTCAAGGGAGGTGCGTCAGTGCAGGTTGATCGCCACGATGCTGCGCTGCCCCTTGATGTACAGCACCCCATTCGCCGACAACGCCAGAGATCCGGAAGCCGCGTACGACCAGACTGGCGCGTGGGTGCTCCGGTCGATCGCGAAGGTCGTCGTGTCGGTGCTCACGAACACCAGGTTGCTGGTCACCAGCACGTCGCTGACGAACTTGGCATTGCCGGGGGGTGGCGCCCAGGTCCACAGCTTGGTGCCGCTCGCCTCGTCGTAGGCCTCCAGGAGGAACGGCGAGTTGTTGGACGCGTACAAGGTGCCGGCGGCGTAGGCCGGATTGCCGGAGTAGGCACCCCGGATCGCCCAGCGGACCGTCCGGTTCGAGGTGTCGAAGTTGACGATCGAGTTGCTGGCTTGATTGCTGAGGTTGCCGGCGTACACGTTGTTGGCCGCGCCCAGCACCGGCGCGCCTGCTGTCGTGTAGCCATTCCACGCATACGTGGGATCGTTGATGCTGCCAACCAGCGCACCGGTCTGGCTGTCGTAGACGCCCAGCGTGCCGCCGACATAGGAGTACGCGTAGTTCGCATCGACCGCCGGGGTCCACCCGTCGAACTGGCCGACGTTGGCGAAGAACTGCGTCGCCCCGGTCGTCGTGTCGAACGCGTACATGCCGCCAAAGGTGCCGCCGTCCGTATAGACCCGCCCGTTGAGGATGGTCGGCGCGAAATAGCGATCCCATTGCGAGGACATCGAAGCCTTGAAGAGCTGTGTGCCGCTGGCCGCATCGAAGGAGAACATGTACGTCGAGCTCTGCGACCCGGCGGCGATGAAGACCTTGCCGCCCGAGAACGCGGGCGGATTGGTGGTCGCGTATTCCAGGTCGCCGAACGAGTGGCTCCACACCTTGCTGCCGTCGTCTTCCTTGTACGCAAACAGTTCGTGGCCGGAGGCGCTGGCATTCCACCAGGGGCCGCTCGCGACGTAGAACATGCCTGCGCCTGTGGTCAGTACGGAAGGGGACCATTGCGTCCCTGCGTAGGCCGGCGCATTCCATTTCCAGCGCGGATTGAAGGCGGACGCATTCAGCGTGGCCGGCACGAATCCGGTGTGCGACGCATTGCCTTGGAAGGTGCCCCAGTCCGGCGCGCCCGACAAGGGCGCGAGTGGCGACAGGTTGAAGGTCGCAACGCTACCGTCCGGCGACAGGACTTCGATGTCGTAGGGCAGCGTGAACGGCGCGCCGGCCAATGGGTGGTCGCAATTGACGTCCGTGCAGACGTTGATCGCGAAATTGCCGGAGTAGTGCCCGATCGCCAGGCTCTTGAGCGGCTTGGCCACCACGGTGAACGTGCCGTCGGTACTCGTCGTGATGCGCACGGGCGATTCGACCACCGCTGCGTCGGCCGCGACCTTGATGTAGACGAGCCCCGAGAACGCGACGGTCTGGCTGGCGGCCAGGTTGATGTCACTGGGATAGCCTGCGACGAAGGAAGCCTGTGCCGTCGAAGGCGTCAAGGTGTAGGGCGGTGGCGCGGGCGTCGGTGCGGGCGCAGGCGCAGGTGCAGGTGCAGGTGCAGGAGCGGGGCCAGGTGCAGGAGCGGGACCGGGCGCGGGGGCCGGTGCAGGCGGAGTTCCGGAGACAGGACTCGGCTGATCACCATCGCCGCCACCCCCACAGGCGGCCAAGAAAACGGAAACCCACAACGCCCCCACAACCCCCCGGCGGTTCTTCACGTTCTTCGCGTCCTTGTTCGACTTGCCGCGATCTCCGGCGTTCGCCAGCGCGCTCGCGGCGGCCGAACACTCTCCCATGGGATCGACGGTTGCACGAGGATACAACAACACGTTCGAGGCGCGCGCCGCCAAAGCCGCCTCTCGTGATGGTCGGCTCTTGGCCGTCGTCGGTCTCCGGCTCCCCATGAAAGGCGACATGAGGTCACGCCTTTCCGCGGGCTTCCTTCTTCGCTTTTCGTGTCTCTTCGGCCACGATGCCGGTTGCCCGCCAGTGCACGAACTCGTCCGGCGTCTCGAGCCTGACGCGGCCCCAGGCGCCGCTGCGGAAGTCGTTCAACGCCGCCTCGGCGGCCTTCTGCATGTTCACGCGGCCACCGGGCAGCAGGCCGCCGCGCTTGCGGCCCACTTCGGCCAGCAATGCCTCGTCGGTCATCGCCGAGAAGTCGGCGAGCTTGTAGCGCGCCACCAGTCGGTCCGCGTAGCGATGGCGCACGCGAGCCAGCAGCGCCATCGYTACCTCTTCCTCGTCRTAMGCATTGCGGCCGATGCCRCCGCTCGCCGCCAGGTTGTACCCACTCTGCTCGGTGAGGATTCGCGGCCACAGCATGCCCGGTGTGTCGAACAGGAAGAAGTCGGTGGCCAGCAGGATCTTCTGCTCCAGCTTGGTGATGCCCGGCTCGTCGCCCGTCTTGGCCGTGCGCTGGCCGTTGAGCGTGTTGACCAGCGTCGACTTGCCCACGTTGGGAATACCGCAAATCAACACCCGCACCGGCTTGACCATGCCGCCGCGATGCGGGGCAAGCGCCCGGCACGCCGGTATCAGCGCACGCGCCGGCGCCGTGGTGCTGGCGTCCAGCCCCAGGCAACGGGGGCCCGGCAGCGCCTGGTCGATCTCCGGCAGGCGACAATTTATCCATCATGAAAGGTCGGCATCTCGAACCGGCGGGGGGGGGGCAGGCTTCGATTCTGAAAGGCGCCACCAGGAACTGGCCGACGCCTGGATTCCATGAAGCCCTGTTCGCAAACATCGCGGGATGGCAGCGCCGGCTTCGCAAGACTTCGCCACTTCAGTGTTGTCCCCGGCGAGTGGCGTTGCGAAGATTGCGAGCATGAGCACTCCCACGATCACCGCCGGCTTCAAGCCGAAGAAGTCCGTCGCGCTGTCCGGTGTCACCGCCGGCAACACCGCGCTGTGCACCGTCGGCCGCAGCGGCAACGACCTGCACTACCGCGGCTACGACATCCTCGACCTCGCCGAGGTCTGCGAATTCGAGGAGGTCGCCCACCTGCTGGTGCACGGCAGGCTGCCGGGCGCCGCCGAGCTGCGCGCGTACAAGGCCCGGTTGAAGGCGCTGCGCGGGCTGCCGGCCGCCGTGAAGGCCGCGCTCGAGACCGTGCCGGCCGCGGCCCACCCGATGGACGTGATGCGCACCGCCGTCTCGGCGCTCGGCTGTGCGCTGCCCGAGAAGGACGACCACGGCCTGCCCGGTGCGCGCGACATCGCCGACCGCCTGCTGGCCTCGCTCGGCTCGATGCTGCTCTATTGGTACCACTGGGCCACGCAGGGCCGGCGCATCGAGGTGGAGACCGACGACGACTCGATCGGCAGCCACTTCCTGCACCTGCTGCATGGCGAGCGCCCGCCGGCCGCGTGGGTGCGGGCGATGCACACCTCGCTGAACCTGTACGCCGAGCACGAGTTCAACGCGTCGACCTTCGCCGCGCGCGTGATCGCCGGCACCGGCAGCGACATGCATTCGGCGGTGGCCGGCGCGATCGGCGCGCTGCGCGGCCCGAAGCACGGCGGCGCCAACGAGGCCGCGTTCGAGATCCAGCACCGCTATGACACGCCCGACGAGGCCGAGGCCGACATCCGCCGCCGCGTCGAGGCGCGCGAGCTCGTGATCGGCTTCGGCCACCCGGTCTACACTGTCAGCGACCCGCGCAACGTGGTCATCAAGCGCGTGGCCCGGCAGCTCTCGGCCGAAGCCGGCACCACGAAGATGTTCGACATCGCCGAGCGGCTGGAGCGGGTGATGTGGGATGCGAAGAAGATGTTCCCCAACCTCGACTGGTTCAGTGCCGTGAGTTACCACCTGATGGGCGTGCCGAYGGCGATGTTCACGCCGCTGTTCGTGATCTCGCGCACCAGCGGCTGGGCCGCCCACGTGATCGAGCAGCGGCTGGACAACAAGATCATCCGGCCGAGCGCGAACTACACCGGCCCCGAAGACCGTGCCTTCGTGCCGATCGCCGAGCGCAGCTGAGCAAGACCACCGCGCATGAGTTCCCCCTTCCGCAAGCGCCTGCCCGGCACCGCGCTGGACTACATCGATGCCCGTGCCGCCGTCGACGCATTGCGCGCCGGCGCCTGGGCCGGCCTGCCGTACACCGCGCGCGTGCATGCCGAGAACCTGGTGCGCCGCTGCGATCCGGCCATCCTCGACGACTGCCTGCTGCAGCTCATCGATCGCCGGCGCGACCGCGACTTCCCGTGGTACCCGGTGCGCGTGGTCTGCCACGACATCCTCGGCCAGACCGCGCTGGTCGACCTGGCCGGGCTGCGCGATGCCATCGCGGCGCAGGGCGGCGATCCGGCCGCGGTGAACCCCGTCGTGCCGGTGCAGTTGATCGTGGACCACTCGCTCGCGGTGGAGTGCGGCGGCGACGACCCGCAGGCCTTCGCGAAGAACCGCGCGATCGAAGACCGCCGCAACGAAGACCGTTTCCACTTCATCGACTGGACGAAGCGGGCCTTCCGCAACGTCGAGGTGATCCCGCCGGGCAACGGGATCATGCACCAGGTCAACCTGGAGAAGATGTCGCCGGTGGTCTGGGTGCAGGACGGCCTGGCCTACCCCGACACCTGCGTCGGCACCGACAGCCACACGCCGCACGTCGATGCGCTGGGCGTCATCGCGGTGGGCGTCGGCGGGCTGGAGGCCGAGAACGTGATGCTCGGCCGCGCGTCGTGGATGCGCCTGCCCGACATCGTCGGCGTCGAGCTGGCCGGCTGGCGCCGGCCCGGCATCACTGCCACCGACATCGTGCTGGCGCTCACCGAGTTCCTGCGCCAGCAGAAGGTGGTCGGCGCCTACCTGGAGTTCTTCGGCGACGGCACGCAGGGCCTGACGATCGGCGACCGCGCGACCATCTCGAACATGTGCCCCGAATACGGCGCCACCGCGGCGCTGTTCTTCATCGACGGCCAGACGCTCGACTACCTGCGGCTGACCGGCCGCGAGGCCGGGCAGGTGAAGCTGGTCGAGACGTACGCGAAGACGGCGGGCTTCTGGGCCGACACGCTGGCGGACGCCCGCTACGAACGCATGCTGCGCTTCGACCTGTCGAGCGTCGTGCGCAACATGGCCGGCCCGTCGAACCCGCACCGCCGGCTGCCCACCAGCGCGCTGGCCGAGCGCGGCATCGCGGCCAACCTGGACCAGGCCCGTGCGCAAGAGGCGCAGGGCCTGATGCCCGATGGCGCGGTGGTCATCGCGGCCATCACCAGCTGCACCAACACCAGCAACCCGCGCAACGTGATCGCCGCCGGGCTGCTGGCGCGCAACGCGAACCGGCTGGGCCTCGTGCGCAAGCCGTGGGTGAAGACCTCGCTCGCGCCGGGCTCGAAGACGGTGGAGCTGTACCTGAAGCAGGCCGGCCTGCTGCCCGAACTGGAGGCGCTGGGCTTCGGCATCGTCGGGTTCGCGTGCACCACCTGCAACGGCATGAGCGGCGCGCTGGCCCCGGCGATCCAGCACGAGATCCTCGAGCGCGACCTGTACACCACGGCCGTGCTGTCGGGCAACCGCAACTTCGACGGCCGCATCCATCCGCATGCGAAGCAGGCCTTCCTGGCCTCGCCGCAGCTGGTGGTGGCGTATGCGATCGCCGGCACGATCCGCTTCGACATCGAGCGCGACGTGCTCGCGGTGGTGAACGGCCGCGAGATCCGGCTGCAGGACCTGTGGCCCGACGATGCCGAGATCGATGCGCTGGTGCAGTCGTCGGTGCAGCCGGCGATGTTCCGGCAGGTCTACGAGCCGATGTTCGCCATCGCGGCCGAGAGCCGCGAGCGCGTGAGTCCGCAGTACGACTGGCGGCCGCAATCGACCTACATCCGCCGCCCGCCGTACTGGGACCGCGAAGGCATGGGCGCGCTGGCCGCGAACCCGCGCACGCTGACCGGCCTGCGGCCGCTGGCGATCCTGCCGGACAACATCACGACCGACCACCTGTCGCCGTCGAACGCGATCGGGGCGGATTCGGCGGCCGGCGAGTACCTGGCGCGGATGGGCCTGCCGGAGGAGGATTTCAACTCCTACGCGACGCACCGCGGCGACCACCTGACCGCGATGCGCGCCACTTTCGCGAACCCGACGCTGAAAAACGAGATGGTGCGTACCGACGATGGCAGCGTGCGCACCGGCTCGCTCGCGCGTCTCGAGCCGGAGGGCCGCGTGGTGCGCATGTGGGAGGCGATCGAGGCCTACCTCGAACGCCGGCAGCCGCTGATCATCATCGCCGGGGCCGACTACGGCCAGGGCAGCTCGCGCGACTGGGCGGCCAAGGGCGTGCGCCTGGCCGGTGTCGAGGTGGTGGTGGCCGAAGGCTTCGAGCGCATCCACCGCACCAACCTGATCGGCATGGGCGTGCTGCCGCTGGAGTTCCCGCCCGGCACCTCGCGGCTGACGCTCGGGCTCGATGGCACCGAGACGTATGAGGTGCAGGGCGAACGCACCCCCGGCGCAGCGCTGGGGCTGCGCGTGCGGCGCCGCAATGGCGGGATCGTCGATGTGCCGGTCACCTGCCGGCTCGATACGGCCGAAGAGGTGTCGATCTACGAGGCCGGCGGGGTGCTGCAGCGGTTTGCGCAGGATTTTCTTGCGGGACAGACAGGAACACAAACCACCCGCTCAGCCTGAGGTATCGAAGGCCCGCACCATGACCGCAGTCCCCCAGATCCGCATCCCCGCCACCTACCTGCGCGGCGGCACCAGCAAGGGCGTGTTCTTCCGCCTGCAGGACCTGCCCGCTTCCGCACAGGTGCCGGGCGAGGCGCGCGACCGGCTGCTGCGCCGCGTGATCGGCAGCCCCGATCCCTACGGCAAGCAGACCGACGGCATGGGCGGCGCGACCTCGTCGACCTCGAAGGTCGTGATCCTGTCGCCGTCGGCGCGGCCCGGCCACGACGTGGACTACCTGTTCGGCCAGGTCTCGATCGACCAGGACTTCATCGACTGGAGCGGCAACTGCGGCAACCTGTCGGCAGCCGTCGGCCCGTTCTCGATCGCGCAGGGCCTGGTGCCGGCGCAGCGCGTGCYGGCGAACGGCGTGTGCACCGTGCGCATCTGGCAGGCCAACATCGGCAAGACCATCGTCGCGCACGTGCCGGTGGTGAGCGGGCAGGTGCAGGAGACCGGCGACTTCGAGCTCGACGGCGTCACCTTCCCGGCGGCCGAGGTGCAGCTCGAGTTCCTCGACCCGGCTGCCGAGGGGCCGGACGAAGGCGGCGGTGGCGCGATGTTCCCGACCGGGCGGCTCGTCGACGCGCTGGAGGTGCCCGGCATCGGCACGCTCGACGCGACGCTGATCAACGCCGGCATCCCGACGATCTTCGTCAACGCCCGCGACATCGGCTGCACCGGCACCGAGCTGCAGGACGCGATCAATGGCGATGCGCAGGCGCTGGCGCGCTTCGAGGCGATCCGGGCCTGGGGGGCGGTGAAGATGGGATTGATCCGCGACGTGGCCGAGGCGTCGACGCGCCAGCACACGCCGAAGATCGCCTTCGTCGCGCCGCCGGCCGACTACGTCGCCTCCAGCGGCAAGCCGGTGCGCGCCGCCGACATCGACCTGCTGGTGCGTGCGCTGTCGATGGGCAAGCTGCACCACGCGATGATGGGCACGGCGGCGGTCGCGATTGGCACGGCGGCCGCCATCCCCGGCACGCTGGTGAACCTGGCGGCCGGTGGTGGCGTGCACAGTGCGGTGCGCTTCGGGCACCCGTCGGGCAGCTTGCGCGTGGGCGCCGAGGCGCAGCAGATCGGCGGCCAGTGGACCGTCACGAAGGCGTTGATGAGCCGCAGCGCCCGTGTGCTGATGGAAGGCTGGGTGCGCGTGCCCGGCGACAGTTTCTGAACGAGAGCAAGCTCATGTCGACCCGTCAAACCCTCAAGGCCCTCGCCGCCGCCCGCCGCGGCGTGATCGTTCCCGGCGCGTTCAACGCGATGTCCGCCAAGGTCATCGCCGATGCCGGCTTCGAGGCGATCTACGTCACCGGTGCCGGCGTCACCAACATGTGGTTCGGCATGCCCGACCAGGGCTTCATGGGCCTGGCCGAGATCGCCGACCACACCGCGCGCATCCGCGATGCGGTGGAACTGCCGCTGATCGTCGATGCCGACACCGGCTTCGGCAACGCGCTGAACGTGTACCACACGGTGCGCGTGCTGGAACGGGCCGGCGCCGACTGCATCCAGCTCGAAGACCAGGTGGCGCCCAAGCGCTGCGGCCATTTCTCGGGCAAGGACGTGATCCCGCTCGACGAGGCGGTCGGCAAGATCAAGGCGGCGGTCGACGCGCGGCGCGACCCGGACCTGCTGATCATGGCGCGCACCGATGCCGCGGCCACGCAGGGCTTCGATGCGGCGGTCGAGCGCGCGCAGCGCTTCGCGGAAGCGGGTGCCGACATCCTGTTCGTCGAGGCGGTGACGACGGCCGACGAGGTGCGCGCGCTGCCGCGGCGCCTGGCGGCGCCGCAGCTGGTCAACATGGTGATCGGCGGCAAGACGCCGATCGTCGGTGCCGACGAGTTGAAGGGCCTGGGCTACGGCTTCGTGCTGTATGCCAATGCCGCGCTGCAGGGCGCCGTGGCCGGCATGCAGCGCGTGCTGGGTGCGCTGCAGCAGGCCGGCCGCGTCGACGAGGATCCGGCGCTGGTCGTGCGGTTCGCGGAACGGCAGCGGCTGGTCGACAAGCCGCGCTGGGATGAACTGGAGCGGCGCTACGCGCCGTAGCGGCTTCGTCATGATTCGGTCAATTTTTGGCCGATATCCAGCCTGACTGTCCCGCAGGTGACGCGATTTGTCAGATATCGGCGGAGATTTTCGTGATTCTGATAACGGTTCCAGCGCAATCAACGCGTCCGAAGGGTGGGCACGCAACCTGCGCTGCCTTCAGATGCGCCGCCGGCGTGTCGACGCCGAACTCACGGACCTCCCCGAAAAGCCGAACCGACCTATGAGGATTGCCGCACTGTGGGCCCAACGCGCGGAGAGCCTTCGCGCGACGGATGCCTTCGCCTCCCGCGCCATCGATGTCGAGCAGTTCAGCGACACCGAATCGCTGCTGCAGGCGTGGCGGGACACGGAGTTCGACGCGATCCTGGTGCAGGCCGACACCGCGCTGAGCCGTGACTGGTTCGACGTGCTGCGCACGCGCGCTGCATCGCGCGCGCCGATCGTCGCGGTCGGTGCCGGTGACACCTACTCCATCGCCCAGGCCCTGATGCGTGGCGCCGACGACTACGCCACCGAGGCCGAAGGCGCGACCGGCCTGGTGCAGCGCGTGCTGGCGCGCGTGCGGGCGCTGGCCTCGCCGGCGCCCGAGCTGCGGGCCGGTGCCTACTGGCTCGACACCGCGCAGTCGGTGCTGGCCTCGCCCGGCCACCGCGTGCGCCTGACGGCGCGCGAGTGCAGCCTGGCGCAGGTGCTGTTCGAGCACCACGGCCGGCTCACGACGACGGAGATGCTGTCGGCCGCGCTGTTCGGCAACACCGATGCCGTCAACAAGCGATCCATCGAGCAGCACCTGTACAAGCTGAGGCAGAAATGCGTGCTCGTGTCGAAGCAGCAGGGCACGCCGCTGCACATCGAATCGATCTACGCGTCGGGGTACCGGCTGCGCGCCTGATCCGCGGACGGCGATCCATCGGAAAGATGCACAGGTCGCCCTCGGTGCGGCCGATGGCAATCCGCTGCGCAAGGTCTCCAAAGTGCTCCCATCCACAGGGCGCCGGGCAACGCGTGACGGGATGTGTCGTCGCATCCGGTCCTCCGTGGGAGAGGAGTGTCGATCTCGAAACGAAGCGAAAAGCTGCTGGGCGCGCGCGGTGATTGTGTGGACCATCCGCGCTTTCGAGGAGAACCCATGACCCAGCAAGCATCGATGCCCGCCGACCTCCTGCACCGCAGGCGCCTGCTGACGGTGGCCCTGTCGTCGGTCGCCGCCGCGAGCCTCGCGGCGTGCGGAGGCAGCAGCGACAACGGCAGCCCGCCCGCATCGTCGGCGCCCACACCGCCTGCGCCGGCACCCGCTCCCGCTCCGGCACCTGCTCCTGCTCCTGCTCCTGCTCCTGCTCCTGCTCCTGCTCCGGCCGCGCCGACGGCTTGCACGGACACGATCGTCGGCAACCACGGTCACGTGCTGAACGTGCCGGTCGCCGACCTCGATTCCACGGTCGACAAGACGTACGACATCCAGGGCTCGTCCGGGCACACGCACACGGTGCGATTGACGGTCGCGAACCTGCGCCAGTTGAAGGACGGCGTGGCGGTCACGGTCGAGTCGTCGAACTCGTCAGGGCACACCCACACGGTGACCACCCGGTGCGCGTGATCGGCTGACGGCCGGGCAGGTTCTCGATGGAGGGCGGCGGGTGTCGCAGAATGGCGACCTCTCTTCATTCCGATCAGGACACCTGCCCATGACCGAGGCCTCTTCCGTCCCCACTGAGCGACCTGCCTTGCCCGACCGCCTGTCGGTCGACCCGCGCAGCCCGTTCCACGTCGCCGCGATCTTCGAGCACGAGATCGGCATCCGCTTCAACGGCAAGGAGCGCGGCGACGTCGAGGAATACTGCATCAGCGAAGGCTGGATCCGCGTGCCCGCCGGCCGCTCGGTCGACCGCAAGGGCCAGCCGCTGCTGATCAAGCTGAAGGGCCAGGTCGAGTCGTTCTACCGTTGATCAACTCGACGGGTCCTTGGTGCGGGTGCGCGACACCGCCATCATGATGCCGATGCCCAGCACGATCAGGCAGGCGATGCCGACGTACACCGGCGCGAGGCCGGCCGTCACGAGGCCCCAGGCAACGCCGCCGACCAGCAGCACGAGGCCGACCATATAGAGCGCGAACGACATGGTGATGCTCCTTGCGGGCACGGGTGGCCCGGATCGAGCCACTCTAGTCACCGGCGCAAGCGCTGCCGATCGGAAGAGGGCGCCGCTGCGCGTAGTCCCCCTCCTACCGGATCAGGTCCGCTGTTTCACGCGGGCCGCTTCGGAATCGCCAGCCCGCGCTGCACCGCCGGCCGCGCCTTGAATGCCGCCAGCACGCGCGCGACGTTCGGGAAGTCGGCCATGCCGACCAGTTCGCCCGCCTCGTAGAAGCCGAACAGGTTGTTGACCCACGGGAAGATCGCGATGTCGGCGATCGAGTACGCGTCACCCAGGATCCAGTCGCGGCCCGTCAGGCGTTCGTCGACGACCTTCAGCAGCCGCTTCGATTCGGCCACGTAGCGGTCGCGCGGGCGCTTGTCCTCGTACTCGCGGCCGGCGAACTTGTGGAAGAAGCCGAGCTGGCCGAACATCGGGCCGATGCCGCCCATCTGGAACATCACCCACTGCAGCGTCTCGAAGCGGCCGGCGGTGTCGGTGGGCATCAGCTGCCCGGTCTTGCTCGCCAGGTAGACGAGGATCGCGCCCGATTCGAACAGCGCGAGCGGCTTGCCGTCGGGGCCGTTCGGGTCCAGGATCGCCGGGATCTTGTTGTTCGGGTTCAGCGACAGGAACTCGGGCGACAGCTGGTCGTTGGTGTCGAAGCGCACCAGGTGCGGCTCGTACGGCAGCCCGGTCTCCTCCAGCATGATCGACACCTTCACGCCATTGGGCGTCGGCAGCGAATAGAGCTGGAGCAGCTCGGGGTGCTGCGCGGGCCATTTGGTGGTGATCGGGAAGGCGGACAGGTCGGACATGGCGGGTGGGTTCGCAGTGGGCAGGTGGGGGGAAGCCGGCGATTCTGCCCCGGTCCGGCTTTTCATGCGGCGGTAGGTGAACTATGGTCGGTCACAGCGCTGTCACCCGGCCCGTCGAACATCGCCGGCTGATCGTTCCGAAGACTTTTCACGAAGAACCCAAGAGACGCCATGCATCACACCGCTGTTCGACCCACCCGTGCCCGCCTCCTCGCCCTGACGCTGCTTGCCGGCGCCGCGCTGACTGCCTGCGGCGGCAGCGACGACGATCCCGCCCCGTTCGCGACGCTGGACGGCAAGGTCCCGCTGGTGATCGGCCACCGCGGCCTGCCGGGCCTGCACCCGGAGGAGACGCAGGCCGCCTACGAAGGCGCGGCCGATGTCGGCGCCGATTCGCTCGAGGAAGACCTGCACCTCAGCAAGGACTGCGTGCTGGTCGCGCGCCACAACCCCTGGCTGAGCGACAACACCACCGTGGCGACGGTCGCCCTCACGGTGCCCGAGGTGGCTGCCCGCAAGCGCACGGTGGCCGGGCGCCCGGTCAACGTGACGTACACGGTGGCCAACGCCAACGAGCCGAAGACGTACCTGACCGACCTGACCGATCCGGCCGACCCCAAATCGGTGCTGAAGTCGTTGATCGTCGACGGCGAGGACCACACCAACGACTGGTCGATCAGCGACTTCACGGTCGCCGAGCTGAAGCAGTGGATCAAGGGCACGACCTATGACGCCCGCGCCGACCGCCCGACCGCCGAGAACGGCACGCAGCCGGTGCTGACGATGCAGGAGATCCTGAACATCGCGAAGGCGAAGAGCGCATCGACCGGCCGCACGCTGACGGTGTACCCGGAGGTCAAGAACCCGTACTGGAACAACCAGCAGGCGATCGCCAACGGCTGTGACACCGCGAAGACAGGCCACCCGTTCGAGGACGCGGTGCTGAAGTTCGTCGTCGACAACAACCTGAACGACCCGGCCGCGCCGATCTTCGTGCAGAGCTTCGACCCGGCCAGCCTGAAGTACCTGAAGCAGATCGGCCTGAAGGCGCGCAAGGTGCAGCTGATCGACGGCAACGACACGCACCTGGACACCGGCGTCGTCACCTACTCGACCTCCGACGTCTACACCTTCGTCGACGGCCGCCCGTACAGCTGGACGATCAACGGCGACGGCCGCTATTTCGACGCGATGCTGACGCCCGCGGGCCTGGCCGAGATCAAGACCTACGCCGAAGGCATCGGCCCGTGGAAACCGCAGGTGATGGCCTGGAAGCAGGTGCCGTACGCCGGCGGCACGAAGATGTCCGACATCAACAGCGTGACGCCGACCTCGCTGATCGCCGATGCGCACAAGGCCGGCCTGGTGGTGCACACCTACACCTTCCGCAATGAAAAGCAGTACCTGCCGGGCCTGTACAACGGCGATCCGGTCGCGGAGTACCTGCCGTACTTCCGTGCCGGCATCGACGGCGTGTTCACCGACTTCGCCGGCACCGGCGTGGCGGCGCGTGCGGCGTACCTGAAGGAACTGGGGCGCTGATCCTGTTGACGCTCAGTGGCGCGGCGGTCGGGGCTGCAAGGCCTTCAACCGCTTGCGCAGCAGGGCCTCGGGAATGCGTTGCATGCCGAGGGCGCTCATGCAGCGCTCCAGCCACCGATCACGCGTGAGCGCGGCGGTGAGCGATTTGGCGAGCGCCTCCTGCACGCTGTCGCCATAGGCGGTGGCCGCCTTCGCCAGCGCGCGGCCCAGCAGCGCGCGTGGCGCGACCATCATCGCGAGGTCGATCAGGTCGCGGCTGTGCGTGTCGCTGTCAACCAAGCGGTCGGCCCAGCGGTCGGTGTTCGCGAGCAGCTTGCCGGCCGCCATGTCCAGCGGGGTGAGCGTGGCGATGCCGGCAATGCGGTCCGACGGGCCGGGGGATTCGAACGCGATGCGGCCCTCGAGCACGATCTCGAACTTGATGGCCACGCCGTCGACGCGCAGCTGCGTGCGCAGACCGTACTGGTCGGCGCGCAGCGGGCGCACCGGGTCGAGCAGATGGCCCGGCGCCGCCAGCGCGCCGATGCCATCGGCGCCACCGGTCAACTGGCGCAGCGCACGATAGCCGTCGATGCCCGAGACGAGGAAGTCGACGTCGATCGATTCGCGGTACTCGCCATAGCGCAGCGCCATGGCCGTGCCGCCACCGAAGTAGCAGCCCTTGTCGTGCAGCAGCGGCGCGTTCAGCGAGCGCAGCAGCTGCTCGATGCGGCGGTGGTGCTCGCGTTCAAACAAGCAGGCGCCCTCCGCCGAGCGTGTGCGTCAGGCGCTCGATCAGCTCGCGCTCTTGCGGCCCGAGCGCACTCTGGTCGACGTGACGCCAGTTGCGCTCGTACAGGTCGAGCGCTTCCTGCGGCGTGAGCCGGTCGATGCCGTGCAGCTGCCAGGCCAGCGCGGCCAGTTGCGGGAAGTCGGACAGGCGCAGGGTCTCGGGCAGTACGCTCGCAGGCTGCTCGACGCTGCGCGGATCAACGATGTCGAGCCGAAGCCCCAGCGCCGTCACGGCATTCATCCACGCACCGATCGACACCGAAGCCTCGCCTTGCTCGATGCGGTGCAGCGTGACGCGCGACATGCCCGCGGCCTCGGCGGTGGTCGTGGCGCTGATGCGCAATTGCTTGCGCTGCGCGCGGATTCGCTGGCCGAGTTCGGCCAGCGCGCTGCTGCTGGCGTCCCGGAGTGGAGGAGAGGTGGCTGGCATGATGTTTCTCATTTTAGTCATTTGTCAGGAAATGCCCAAAATGAGAAACACTTTTGATTGACATCCAGCGTCACGCCCACGTCACCATCCGACATCACCATCGGCAGCTTCGCAACCGATGAGCTGTTCCCCATGACGCATTCCCTGCGCCACACCTTGATTCCTTCGGCGTTCGCGGCCATCGCCGTCCTCGCTGCCGTCACGGCCTGCGGCGGCGACAGCGGCAGCAGCGCCCCCGCGCCGACCCCGCCGGCGGCGTTCTCGCCGTCGGTCGCATTGATGACCGACGTGCACTTCGAGGACGTCTACGGCGACTTCAAGAACGGCAGCTTCAGCGGCATCCCGGGCACGGGCGGCAAGAACGCGACGATCCGCACGATGTACGCGCAGCTCACGTCGACGCGCCTGTTCAACGAGAACTACTTCGCCTTCCGCGCCGCGCTCGACGATGCCTTCGCGAAAGGCATCAAGTACGTCGCGCTGCCGGGCGACTACACCGATGACGCGCAGCCTGTGAACGTCGACGGCATCGCCGCGATCCTGCAGGAGTACCGCGCGAAGGGCATGCGCTTCTTCATCGCGCCGGGCAACCACGATCCCAACGAGCCGTTCGACGACGACGAGGCCGGCAAGAACGACTTCCTGACGAAGGACGGCAAGGAACAGAAGGTGTTCGCCACCGGCAACGCCGCCTGCAGGGCCGCCGACGCGACGGTGGTCTGCACCGACCAGCTGAAGGAGCTGGGCTACGAGAACATCATCGCGCGCCTGGGCGACTTCGGCTTCATGCCGACCTCGACCGACGTGCTGTGGGAGACGCCGTTCAGCCAGTACGCCAACGGCTACAACTACACCGACGCGAAGACGCAGTCGGCGCTGGCGAATCGCCAGTTCGAGATCTGTGCCGAAGGCGAGGGCGGCGCCTACAAGGTGGCCGGCACCACCTACACCAAGTGCGCCAACCTGGTCGACGCGAGCTACCTGGTCGAGCCGACCCCGGGCCTGTGGCTGCTGTCGATCGACGCCAACGTCTACATCCCGAACGCCAGGTTCGATGCCGCCAACCCGAAGAGCTTCAAGGGCTACGACGGCGCCGGCAACGCGGGCTGGAACAAGGTGCTGACGCACAAGAAGCACCTGATCGAGTGGATCACCAAGGTGAGCGCACGTGCCAAGGCCGAAGGCAAGCAGCTGATCGCGTTCTCGCACTACCCGACGATGGATTTCTACGCGAACCAGACCGACGCGATGAAGGCGGTGTTCAAGTCCGGCGCGTTCCAGACCGCACGCGTGCCGGAAACGGCGACCACCGCCGCGCTGGCCGCCACCGGCCTGCAGCTGCACGTCGGCGGCCACATGCACTTCAACGGCAGCAACGAGTACACCGACAACACCGGCCGCTACCTGGCCAACGTGCAGTCGCCGTCGCTCGCGGTGTACGGCGCGGCCTACAAGATCGTCACCTACAAGAGCGTTGACACGGCCGACGTGCAGACGGTGGCGCTGAACGACGTGCCGCGCTTCAAGGAGCTGTTCCCGCACTACCAGGTGGAGTACGACTACCTGCAGGCGAGCACGGTGCCGGCCGACATCGCCAAGCGCTGGAACCACGGCGTGCTCGATACCAAGAGCTACGGCGAGTTCACCCGCTACTACTTCGGCGAGCTGTCGCGCCTGCGCTTCATGGACGAGTACTGGCCGTGCGAGATGAAGGAAGCGGCAGTCAACCTGACGCTGCAGCAGATGCTGGTGCTGTCGCAGCTGGACACGGCCGTCACGCTGGCCCAGCTGAAGGATGCGCCGAACATCGTGCCGCTGAGCGCCGCCTGCGCCGCGGCCGGCACGCCGCCGGCCAGCCC